>JAAZMP010000170.1 GCA_012798755.1 Bacillota bacterium | reverse complement strand
TGAAGTCTGCCATTTCACTCTTAAAATCTGCCATTTCATCTTTGAAGTCGTTCATTTCATCACGCAGGTCAATAATAGCATTATTCACTTTAGTAAAACCTCTGTCCGTATGCCTAATGAAGTCCTGTAGTGTAGTTTCCAGCGTGCTTACTCTTTCCTTCAATTCTTGGGACATTCGGCTGTCTCTCCTTTCACTTCACCTTACTTCTATCGGGTAAAAACCATTCCTTATGCAAGAAGTGGCGCCAAACTTCTCCTTTTCCATTATAACATAAAGGTATATGACCATTTTAGAAACTTGCAGCAACAATAATCATTGGGGAAAATGTTAACGGCCATGATAAAATCGGCATAAATGGCCACGAAAAGCAGGTAAAAACAGGTTCACTTCCTAACTTAATCTTTGAGCAACAAAGATTATATCATAGACCGCCTAGGAAAAAATAAACATTAAAAAAATAACGAATATCAAGTAATTTTTCCTGTCTATATAGATAAGGGCACTTAATTTCATAATGAGAGGAGGAGCGCAGTGGAAGATCATGAAATAATCAACCTCTATTGGAATCGTGATGAAGCAGCAATTCAGGAAACAACCTATAAATATGGCAGGTTTTGTCATAGCATTGCTATTAACATCCTTACGGTTCCCGAGGATGCTGAGGAATGTGTAAGCGACACCTATCATAAGGTGTGGAATACTATCCCGCCAGAGAAACCCATAGCTTTTAGGGCATGGCTGGGTAAGATTGTTCGCAATCTTTCCATCAACCGTTGGAATCATAACCGGGCACAAAAACGCTATGCAGGTGTAGAAATACTTCTGTCTGAGCTATCTGACTGCATTCCCGATACCGAAACCACTGAGGAAATACTAGAGACACAAATTCTGTCAGGGTACATAAGCGACTGGCTGGATACCCTTGCCTCTATGGAGCGGCTGCTTTTTATACGCAGATACTGGAATGGTGAGGAACTAAAGCAGTTGGCTTCCACCATAGGCACTACTCCAAACAAGTTGGCTGGGCGAATGTTTCGTCTGCGTAAAGGTCTCAGTGCCTATTTAACAGAAAAAGGGGTGGCAATATGAGCATGGAACGTGAAAAAAAACTATTTGATGCTATCACAGGGATTCGGGATGATCTTATAGAACAGGCACAGGATATAAAACCTAAAACGAAAGGGCCTAAATGGAAGGCATGGGCTATAATTGCCGCTTGTGCAGTATTGGTTGTTGGTATTGGAGGTATCATGTTATGGCAAAATTTCCTGCCTTTAGGCGGTAGCAGCGGTGATGCAGGTTCCGGTGGAAACGGCCATGAGGGAGGAAGCACAGTATTTATGTCCTATGCAGGGCCGGTGTTCCCCCTTACCTTGTCTGAGCAAGACAGCAAAGTTTCAGCAGACCGTCACATCACTTATGATTTCTCCTTGGCTAATGAAGACTCCTTGCGCGTATGGGGTGCAGGAATGCAGGATAATTACATCCTTACCAATCATTCAGGCCAGGCTTGCAGGGTGAACATTCTATACCCTTTTGCCGGCAGTTTTAGTGAACTGGAAAAACAGCAACCAACTATCAGGATAGATGGTGCAACAGTAAAGCCCACTATTTACCCCGGCGGATACAGTGGGGAATTCACAGGTGTATATGGTAGAGATGAGCCTGATGGCAGTGAAAACCTCAAGCCCCTGGACAGTTGGGAGGGCTATAAAAACCTTCTGGCAGACGGCAGCTATCAAGAAAATGCCTTTTCTTCCTATCCCGAATTAAATCAAAAAGTTACTGTATATGAGTTTTCCGATTATAAAGCCCCCCTTGAAGAATATAGAGCGGCGACAGAGGCCATCTCCTTTACCATAGACCCCGCTAAAACCACCATTTTGCAGTATGGATTTGAAGGGATGATGTGGAACGAAAAGGGTTACCGGGAATACAGCTATTTTGTGCCGGATGGCGTTACTATGCGAGCGGAAAGCCATTTACTGATAGTGCTTGGCGATGATATTGGCGACTATTCTCTGCAAGGGTATAAAAACGGTTCCACCGAGCCCGGCAATGAGCTGGACACCGTATCCTCCACTGTTACCAGATACGAAGGGGTGCTATCCGATATAGTAAGCCGGTTAATTGATGATTATTTTACCCAATACGGTGATGATGCCGGTTTGCCCAAAGGAATTTCTAAAGAGCTATACTTTGGTGCTGTGACAGAATTTTTGTATCAACACGGAACTTTTGCTAACAAGCTTGCCGACCGCTATCAAGACGGCAGATTAATGGATATTATATCTGAGGTAAATATACTGGGGCGGGTGTTTTACTTAGAAGTTCCTGTGACCATCCCTGCCGGTGGGCAGATAGCTGTTACCGCTAATTTGCACAAAAAACCAAGCTTTGATTTTGCTTGCACAGGCTCTAAAAATGTAGGTATTCAGGGCTATGATATGGTTACACATCTGGGAAGCAATCTACATTTTGGGTCAGTCGCTGCTGAAATAACAAACATAAGGGATATTGAAATTATTCGCCAAAACTTTGGATTTGATCTTTCGGCTGGTGTGACAGAAGTTGCCCTTGACCCTGCCGTAGAACATTATTATTTAGAAATAAAAGCAGTGAACAGGTTGGGGAAAGCGAAGCGCTGAATGCCTTTGCTAATGCTTTGCGGGCTCAATAAGACCACAACAAAACAGAATGAGCCACTGCATTTTTATCGGTGCAGCGGCCCCTTGTTTGCTGCATCCCCAATATCGTTTAGAATATCCTTGCAAAAGGATGGTGAACTTGGGGCCCTCCCGGGGTCAGGCTTGATCCCAGAGAATTTTCTACGGAAATTCATATTGACAAAGCTGTCTAATCACGATAGACTAAATATAGTCTAATGATATTCGACAGGAGGTTTATTATATGGATCCATATAAACTCGGTGAAATGGAAGAACTGTTTGCTCAGTTGATTTGGAAACATGAGCCTGTCAGTTCCCGCACCCTTACAGAATTATGTGCCGAGGCTTTCGACTGGAAACGCACTACTACCTACACAATGCTCAGGCGTTTATGTGATCGGGGGCTGTTTCAAAATATAAAAGGTACAGTCAGCTCACTCATGTCTGAGGCTGATTTTAAAGCCGGGCAGGGAGAGCAATTTTTAAATGAAACTTTTGAGGGCTCTTTACCACAATTTTTTGCGGCATTTACACGGCGCAATAAGCTCAGTAAAAAAGAAATATATGAAATACAGCAGTTGATTGACGAACATAAGGAGGACTAGTAATGCTTGAAAAAACATTTTTACAGATTCTTAATATGAGCATTACTGCCAGCTTTGTGATAATCTTTGTGCTGTTAGCAAGGCTATTTTTGAAAAAGTCACCTAAAATTTTATCCTATGCCCTATGGGGTGTTGTACTATTTCGCCTGATATGCCCTTTCAGTTTTGAAAGCATATTCAGCCTTTTGCCCGCAGAGACAAACCCGATTTCCCAAGATATTGTCTACGAGGCAGCTCCGACTATAGACACAGGCATTCCAGCAATCAACCATACTGTCAATCAATTTCTACCTGCAGCTACTCCAGATGCCAGTGTAAACACTCTGCAAATTTGGGCTTTTATCGGTTCTACGGTTTGGCTTTTAGGTATCGCCATTTTACTGATTTATAGCATTGTTTCCCTAGTAAAACTACAAAAACGCCTAAAGAGTGCTGTTCATGAAAAAGATAATATCTACCTTGCAAAGCATTTAAACACTCCTTTTGTCATGGGTTTTATTAGCCCTAAAATTTATCTGCCTGCATTTCTTACAGAAGGGGAAAAAAGGTATATCCTACTCCATGAACAAATGCACATCAGACGGTTTGATCATGTAATAAAGATAGCATCTTTCTTTGTATTGTGCTTGCACTGGTTTAATCCGCTCGTTTGGATAGCGTTCTTTATCAGCGGAAAGGATATGGAAATGTCCTGCGATGAAGCTGTTATCAAGAAGTTAGGCAGTGATGTGAAAAAGGAGTACTCATCTTTGCTTTTGACTCTTGCTACAGGAAGACGCATCATCGGCGGCAGCCCTCTTGCCTTTGGTGAGGGTGATACCAAGGGCAGAATAAAAAATGTACTGAATTATAAAAAGCCTGCATTTTGGATGATTGCAGTGGCAGTGGCGGCCGCCGTAATTATAGCGGTTGGCTTAGTAGCGAATCCCGTAAATAATGTGCGTTTGCCAGATGCGGGGGATATGAACTTTTTTAATAGCATGACGGGTGCAGTAGAAGTTAATTCCCCCGAGGAGCTTTGGAATACCCGCACAAAATATATTGGCGATAATTCCGCTATCAGCAAGCTCATTGGACTACTTCCTGTTCCGGAGGGATTACAGTATGACCACATTAAACTCCACACTTCTGAAAAGCCCTATGAAATTGAAATTGTATATTCTGTGCCGACTGAAGATCTAAAAAAATATGATATCGAAAGTACCCCTATCGCTAATATTTTTAGAAAGAATGCATTGCTCCTGCTTGCTTTGGTGGATAACGCAGAGGGCGTTCGTGCTGTGCTAACAGATGGTATGCGAAAGGTTGGATTTGCCAATGACCGTGAATGGGCGGATTATACCGTGGGTGGCGATGTCCGTGACTATGCTGAAAGTCCTGAAAAGCTGCAGGAGTTGATTAATTTATACAATGCAAATCCAATAGTCGAACTCCTCACCCAAGACCAGGCTGTTGTCTTAGCCCTTACCTCCAGGGGCAATCACTATTTAGAGGGAGAATGTTTCGCCGAAGGACATATTATCTTAGGCACAGGCAAAAAGGTAGACGCAACAAAAATTTATGCACTGACAATGATAGGACATTATGGTTTCCAAAACGATAATTTCGTTAAAGTTTCGGGGACTGGTGTTATTCCTGCGGTGGTTACGTTAGGCAGCAATAACGATGTCAGCATTGAATATCCTAAGGACGGCAACTACTATGCACCTTCTATTAGGGAAATGTTTCCCCTAAAATATCACACAAGAATTTTTAGTGGCAGAGAGAGCGATAGAAAAACATTAAAAAAGCAAGAACGAGCCTATGCCAAAGAATATCTTTCTAGGATTGGCCGTAAAGCGGAAATAGGAGATTATGGAGATTTTGAGCATACATTGCTTACCGATTTAGGTGTTTCTGTTGAGGTTTCTAATAAATTAGAGGATTTTTATAAGAAACATAGCAATTATCCATATTTCATAGGGACACAGGAGTATATCGAGAATAATTTGCGTATGGTTTATCAGATGAGCTATGACGAAAATCAAAAAGAAATTAAGTTTATCAAGCATGCTTATGATTCAGGAGAAATCTTGGAACAATTTGTTATGGATGCAACAACAGGTGATAGCTTAACCCCATCCTGAAACAGTGCAGCACTCTTACCTTCATATTCTTTAAGGCCCTCCCGGGGTCAGGCTTGAAATATTTACTTATTACCTGTAAAAATTAGCACCTGTATAGGATATTGTGGTGAAGCTGTGCCGTAAGTAAATATTTCAAGCCTGACCCCATAGACCCCATAGATCCCACAGCAAGAAAATGAAATTACCTGGTCAGTAAGATCTGCCCCTATGGGCTGGTTAATACACAGCCCCATCCAGACCGTTAATTAATTCTATGCCGTATACAATGCCCCCTTTTATGAGAAAAACAACACTCTTGCTACCCTCCTTCTGTGTATGGGCATAGGCATAGTCGTATTGACTACCAAACCAGGCCTCATCATCATAACTGATACCGTCTAGCTTTTTAAGGAATTTGTCCTGCCATGCTGCCAAAAGTTCCTCTTCCAGATCACCGATGGCAACCCTGTTGACAGAACAGCCTTCTCTGAGGGCGCGGATAGTTATAACCGTATATACCCCTTCGCAGGGGTTCAGGTATGTAACCTGGAAGTCGTCACCTTCCACCTTGGCACCCGGCCCAAAACTCTCCGCCCGAAAACTTTCCCGGTTTTTTTCTTCCAGATTAAGATAGAAAGGGAAGTCCACAGGGTAGGCATCTAAATATAGGGGGCCGCCCGCCCCGGAAGCGGATGTAATATATAAACCAAAGAGGTCTTCTGTATAGGAAGGAAGTGAGCAGGTAAGGAGCCGGCGCAAGATATCTTCCCCCTCCAGGGAAAAATATTCTGACAAGGAAACACTATACAGGGCAGGATCATATTTCCACTGCAGCATCGCAATATCCAACAGGCCCTCCGTATAGGCACCATCAGATGCCAGCAGGGCCTTGCCCAAATAATAATTGCGCAAGGGTTGTTCGTCATAATCGCGTTGAGAACATTCGCCGCCCACGGCTGCATCGTGGAGGGCCTTCCAAAAAGGATTCCACCATTCCCGGCCGTAAACTGCATCCAGTTCAGCCCAAGTTTCATGGGTAAAATTCTCCAGGCAGGGCAACAGATCATATCCGCTGACTACCCGTCCGGCCAGTAGATCCGGCATGTAGTCGTGGATATCCCCTGTAGAAGCAGCAAATTGATCTTGCGAAACCACCTTGTTTGATAGAAAAAGAAAAGAACCTTCCCGTTCTTTCAATGTGAGCATAGTTTCTCCTGTACCCATAAACCAGTCATCATAAAATAGGCAAATGGTATTGCCCTCCCGTACCCCGTGAGAAAAAGAGATTTCCATACGATAATTTGTATCACCGTGGCAATAGTAATAGGCATCATATTGCTCCAGGTAGGTGAAACTATCCAGCCCTATTTTTTCAGTTTCCGCAAGGGTCAACCCCATACATTCGGTGAGGAGCGCATCCATGTTGGCACGGCTGATTTTGGTACAAGGGCAAATCGGTTCCATATTCCAGTCAAGAGGGGCGACAATAGCTATTTCCGCTTCGGTAAGGGTCTCATCATGTCCACTGCCGCAGTAGAAGAGATTAAACAAATCAATTTTTTCTGGCTGATCATAATGTGAGCTTAAAAACTGGTTGCGGATATTCATATAATCTCCGTTAAAAAATTCATTACCATTGAAGTACTCCAATTCATCTGCAGTGAGTGCCAAAGTTTCGGGACTAGGGCTTTGGCTGTTTCTTTCAGGAACACAACCCGCAAGAATAGTGGAGTAAATACCGACCAATAAAAGGACATTTATAATAATCCATTTTTTCTTCACTAGCAAAACCTCCCCTAAAAATTGTTCACCAAAAGGTATAGTTGCAGGGGTCAGGCTTGAAATATTTACTTACCTCACTGCATCCCCACAATTACCCTACCTAAAATAATAAGTAAATATTTCAAGCCTGACCCCAAAGACCATATCTAAACTCTGAAGCGGTAACCGGCCCCCCAGACTGTTTCCACGTATTGCGGGTCGCCGGGGTTGGCCTCAATTTTGTCGCTTTTAGGGAAATCGTCTTTAAATACTTTTCCACTTTCTGCGGGCTAGCGGCCACCCCGTCCAGGATCCCTTCGACATAACACTTGATGGAGGTAACGGTTGTTTTTAAGTCGTGGGAAATGCTTCCAACCAGCATTTTCCGGTTATCCTCATATTTCAACTGGGTATGAATTAATTCCGTCAGCTTGATGCGCATCGTTTCCCAGTCACGGCAGAGTTCCTGAATTTCCTGATCCCCTTCTTCAATAATCTGGTACTATAATATAATCCGTTCTATGTTTTTAACCCTTTCCTCATTAAAGGGGTTGGTCTTTGCCGTGAAACTTTGATAGTTCTCCGTACAATTTGCCGCCGCCAGTTTTACAGCATCCTTCAGTTGATCATAGCCGCTCCTGTCCCGGACATCCGCCAGGGCACTGCCGCAAACAAAAGTGCTCCCAGGGTAAAGGCGGCAATCAGCGCTGCCTTTTTTTTGCTTTTCATTTCTTCACACCCTATTTTTAAATTTGGTTTTTAAACGATAAAAAAAGAAGCTGCTTCCTTAAATCTATTATAACTGACAGCTATAACGTTAAAGTAAACAATTTCTAAACAAAATATAAACTTATTTGATCAACTTGTGGAAAGCAAGGTGGTTCTACCATGGCTATTCTTGAAGTGATTCATGCAGTAGCTTAACAGTTATTTACTGTGATAATATTTTTGAACCAGCCTGCAAACAACCAGTGTAATTGCTGCTATACTAAAGCCAACCAGCCCCAGGGTTATAAACATACCCTCAGCCATAGTTGGATAAGGGTTGTAAACATACAGCGACTTATAGTAATTAAAGCCGGCCAGGATAAGGAACAACATGGGAATAACGTAACCCAGGGCCTTATATTTCCTGGTGGACATAAATGCCTGGACAGCGACCAGCATAATAAAAAACACCAACCCCATAATAAATAGATTAGGTCCAATGTTCATTTTAGTTAACATCCCCTTCTGTTAAATCCTTCATTTTAGAAGTACTTCCTATTCATCATCTTACATTCTAGAAGCGTCACAGCAGGCCTGTTTCTACGCCTAAGGTCAAATCTGCTCCACCATTATTCGAAAATTCCTTGTTATAGGTTTCCTCCTGCTGAATTAGGCCGGTTTGTTATGTAATTCTCTACCTTTTTTTGCTGAAACGGGACCCTTCAAAACTGCTCTCTTTACCCAGGTTCCAGATCCCTTTTAACATACAGAGCATACTGATGGCCCACAAGATACCGGCAACTCCAAGCGCCAAAGAATTTTCTTCCGATAACATCGCTGCAGGAGCCTCTGGTTTCATTTTTAATGAGTATGTAAATTTCAAAAAACTAAAATACAGAAACACCAGTTGCGCTATGAACCATACGAAAGACTTATCTTTGCTGCCAACCCATAATTTAATGATTATGAACAAACTTACGCCGGCAATAATATAAAATACCCAGGAGAACATTGGCAATGTTTCCGCTTCCATAGGCATTCTAATTCACCCCCGTTTCTCTAAAGTTTGAAGCTGTTTTGGTGAAAGGCAGGGATGCCCTGGAGCCATGCTGTTTCGCTATTTCGTTTGCTTGCCTTTGACAATGCAGCCCACGCCAAAACCAACAGCAAAAAATATGGCAGCCAATACAATTGCCGGAACTAGCAGGGCTTTTAAGGGGTTACCGGAAACATGTATCGCGGTCGGACCATCGGCGCCGCCTATGATTCCAATTGAAGAGCCGTTATTTTTTGAGATTTTGTCATTAATGTCCAAAGAATCCCCGTTGTTGGCGGCGTCATGTGGAAAAAGGGCAACGTTTTCCCCGCCGGCAACAGCGTTTATAGCATTTGCCTGTGTTTCAGCCGGGCCGGCGCTGTTCAAAAAAGCATTATATGCCCTTACATAATCCCCGGTTTCCCAGTGTTCATCATTGATGCCAACATTACTGCCGCCCAGCAGGCCGGTTACCCCCTGCCCCTCAAGAAGGGCCATGCAGTTCATGTCAAAGGAAAAATAAGGGCCGCCGTTGTCTTCATCGTCGCACAAGAAGAGCAGAAGTCCCGTGTTAATTTCCGGGAGATGGCGAATATGAACCCAGCCGTAAACGGGGTTTTTCTTTTCTGTAAGCGTAATTTCTTCTTTTTGATAGTCCCCTTTAAGGACATGATCTATCTTAACCGTAAATGTTCTTTCTTCCTCTTTTTCCATGCTTTTGGTTACTTTGCCGGTTAAAATAAGCGCAGAATTCGCAATAATGGTTTCCGGGCCGCCGGCCACTAAGCGCGCCTGGGCTGGGAGCGCCAGGGACATTATTATTAACAATACAATGAACAGGGTTTTTAAGGGCGTTGATTTAAACATTTGCCTCACCTCCAGATAGAAGACGAAGGGAACCAATTAATGGTTCCCTTTAGTTACCCATTTCCTTTTCATCATAACGACAGCTTTCTTTACCAAAGAGTTTTTGCGTAGTTCTTCCAAAGTGTCCACTGATTGTGAAAAAGTAATTATGTCTTTTGCATCTTCTAAAATATGCTCTAATATAGACCTAATTCCCTCGTTCATATATTATCCTCACATCTTGCATAACATTTTTTTTAAATTGCTCCTTAGCTTCATGCTGTAGGGCATCGAAAGTTATTAAGTCCACTGATCTATTAAAGGCTTTTTCCAAATCAACTTGTAAGCTAAAGAATATAATGCCACGTGTATTTGGTAAGAACTCAACTATCATGTCAATATCACTATTAGCGGTCATGTCACCACGGGCAACTGAACCAAAAAACGCTGCCCGTTTGATAGGGTATCCATTTATAACCTCAAGGGCAATAGATTCTAGATTGTCCATAGCAAGACCCCCTTTGCTCTTACTGAAGTCATTTTATCAAAAAAGAAAGAAAAAATCTACCACAATGAAAAATGGAAATGGATACTTTGATTTTCAATCTCATGATATCCTTGCAGAAGGACGGAGGGAGCGTCTTGGAACATATGGTATGATAACGATAAACAAGAATTTATGCGAGGTTTACAGATGGGCAAAAAAAGAAATGGACAATCCGTGTTTTACTGTTGAGGTTTTGTTGCTTATAGTCGCTGGGGTCGTTGATTACTGGAGAGTATATTCGTTTGAGAGACCTATATTTGCAGTAGCAACCATAACCGCTGATGATGGTGGTTTGGGGACTTATCAGGGTGTTGGCAACGATGAAAAATCAAAATACTGGAAAATAGCTGCGATTTACGGTGATGAATTTATTAATGCAGGTATTGTCTGGGCGGATAAAGCAATTTCCATTTTAAAAGAAAGGTAAAGTTATGGAGGTCTTAATTTTAAATGGTTCTCCCAAAGGTGACAAAAGTAACACAATGTACCTTACTCGCGCATTTTTGAACGGAGCTGGGTGGGACGATGTAGAAGTTATTGATGTGATAAAAACCAATGTCAAGGGTTGTTTAGGCTGCTTTTCCTGTTGGAATAAAACACCAGGGAAATGTGTTATAAATGACGGCATGGCCGAAATTTTAGCCAAAATGATTACCGCCGATGTGATTATTTGGTCCTTTCCACTATATTATTTTGGTGTTCCAGGAAGGCTTAAAAACCTTATCGACCGGCAGCTACCTCTCAGTCTGCCGTTTATGGCTGAAGGTACCGAAAGCGGGGGACATCCGATGCGTTATGATGTAACCCATCAAAAGCACCTTGTTATTTCAACTTGCGGCTTTTGGACATCGAAAGGCAATTATGATGCTGTTATCCCCATGTTTGACCATTTTTGCGGAAAAGATAAATATACGGCAGTCCTTTGCGGACAGGGAGAGCTTTTTAGTGTGCCAGAACTAAAGGGCCGCACAGATGCATATTTGGAAACCGTCCGCCGTGCAGGAGCAGAGTATGCTGCAGGAGGGATTCGGGCCGGGACACAAGCAAAGCTTGCAGAGCCGTTATATCCGCGCGATGTGTTTGAAAAAATGGCGGACGCTTCTTGGGGTATTGCCAAAGGTGAAAATGCGGATGTGCCAGCAGATGAAAGCCATAACTTTACAACACAGATGGCTGCTTTATATAGACCCGACGGTGTGGAGCGTGTACTGGAGTTTCATTATACTGATATTGATAAAACCTATCAGATTTTGCTGACAAAGCAAGGGTCAGAAGTAATAACAGAAAATTTCAAACCATATACCACAAGGATTGAAACACCCTACTCCCTTTGGCGCTCCATTTCCCGCAATGAAATTTCCAGTAACAGGAATTGATACAATTTAACCATACCATATTTTTTTAGCTTATAGGTGGGTGCACACAAGAAAAATACCCCAAAAACCCCCACCATCCCAATAATACAACAATATCTATGTGTCACTTCATAGAAATAATGCACCATTTGCGGGGCGGCATGGAAACCGCCCCCTACAATTACCTGAAAACCGATGCGGTGATGACGGCTACCCACACCTGTGATTTGTAGGGGCGGGGTTCCATCCCCGCCCATTTCGG
>JAAZMP010000169.1 GCA_012798755.1 Bacillota bacterium | reverse complement strand
TTATTTTCCCTGGCGATGTTCTCTGCGTTCCTGAGGAAGAACATGAAAAAGGTGGTCGTGAGCCGGCGCATTGTCCGAAAGGTTTTCGGGGTCGTTATACCGTGCAGCCTGGTGACAGCATGTCTTCCCTGGCGTATGAGTTTGATGTTAGCTTGGACGCCTTGATTGCTGCCAATCCGCATATTAAAAACCCCAATTTTATCTTCCCTGGCGATGTTCTCTGCGTTCCTTATTAAAAGTTTTTTGAATCCTAAATCCCCGAGTATTTTTTTCGAGCGGTTCCTTAAGCGGTGCCGCTCTTATGTTTTTGTCGACAGGCCAGGCTATCTTATAGTTTATATAGAATCCTTGATGGTGATTTGCTATTGGCTCAATTTTTTATGCCGGGCTTTATTTCGATACTTTGTCCGGCATTATTTCGCATTCCGGTTTCATCAGATCTTTATCTCGTGGTATAATACAAGAACGGATTTTATACCATGGCTGTCTGAAGAAGGTGAAATTTTTGCCGGAAGATGAAAGGGTTATCGTTGTTGGCGGCGGAGCTGCCGGCATGATTGCTGCGGGAACCGCCGCCTCCCGTGGACTTGATGTTTTGCTGATAGAAAAAAATAAAGTTCTTGGCAGAAAACTTTTGCTTACCGGGAAAGGCCGCTGCAATATTACTAACAGTGTTGAAGGAATTAATGATTTTGTTGCTAACACTCCTGTAAACGGGAAATTTTTATACAGCGCTTTTCATGCTTTTTCCAACCACGATCTTGTTAAATTTTTTAATAAATTAGGGCTTAAAACAAAAGTGGAACGGGGCGGGAGAGTTTTTCCCGTTTCAGACAAAGCTGCTGATGTAGTTGCTGCTTTAGAGAAATTCTTGAAGCAGAATAAGGTGCAGAAAATTAAGGGAGAAGTAGAAAAAATTACTGTGCAAGAGGCCATTGGCGGTAATGTTTTTCTAAAAGATGGCAGAGTTTTCCCTGGGAGGGACATTATCGTGGCCACAGGGGGTCTTTCTTATCCCCGAACAGGTTCGACGGGAGATGGCTACCGTTTTGCAAGGGAAAACGGTCATACGGTGACACCTTTAAGACCGGCACTGATCCCGCTTGAAACAGAAGATAGGTGGCCCGCCGAGTTGCAGGGGTTGGCCCTAAAAAATGTTGCCATTTTTTTATATGATGGAAGCAACAAACTTCTTTACAGCGATTTTGGCGAGATGCTTTTTACCCATTTTGGTGTCTCCGGCCCCATAATTTTAGCGGCCAGTTCTTACCTTAATGATATAAAAGTGAGCAGCTGCAGCCTGGCCATAGATTTGAAACCGGCGCTTTCAGAAAAACAGCTGGATGAAAGAATACAGCGTGATTTTAAAAAAAATGCCAACAAATATTTTGCAAATTCGCTTTCGGATTTGCTTCCCAGTAAGCTGATTCCCGTAATCGTAAAGTTATCCCGGATCTCCGCAGAAAAACCCGTAAATCAGGTTTCCCGGGTCGAAAGAAAAGGGCTTGTAAATCTGCTCAAGACCCTTACCTTAAAAATAAAAGGTTTTCGGCCCATAGAAGAAGCGATAATTACCTCAGGTGGGGTGGCCGTTGCAGAAATAAACCCCAAAACAATGGAATCAAAGATAACAAAAGGGCTTTTTTTTGCGGGCGAAGTTATCGATGTCAATGCTTATACCGGAGGTTTCAATTTGCAAATCGCTTTTTCTACAGGGCATTTGGCGGGGATGAATTGCCGGGCGCGAAAGGTTTAATAAATGCTTCGTTCCGATTTAGAAAACAAGTTAATTTTTGATAAGAAAGGGAAGAGAGGGATTAGAAATAATGTATGTCAGCACACGGGGTAATTTTCCCGAAACATCGGCCGCCGAAGCAATCAGGCTTGGTATGGTACCAGCCGGAGGTTTATTTGTACCTGCAAAACTGCCGTCTTTACCTATGGAAGAAATTTTAAAATTGCAAGGGAAACCCTATCAGAAAATCGCTCTAAAACTCATCTCTTTGTTCCTGCCCGATTTTTCAACCGAAGAGATCAAAGACTGCGTGGATAAAGCCTACAACAAAACAAATTTTGCCCATAGATCCATTACCCCTTTATTCAAAATGGAAGACGATATGTACTTTATGGAACTGTGGCACGGGCCTACAGCGGCCTTCAAGGACATTGCCCTGCAAATGATGCCCCACCTTTTGTCCCTCTCTCTTAAGAAAGCCGGGGTGGAAAGGGAGATAGCCATTTTGGTGGCTACCTCCGGAGATACGGGAAAGGCCGCCCTGGAAGGCTTTAAAAACGTACCCGGCATTAAAATTATCGTTTTTTATCCTCATGGGGGGGTCAGCAGGGTGCAGGAACTGCAGATGACAACGACTGACGGTTCTAACACCTATGTGGTGGCGGTCAGGGGAAATTTCGATGATTGCCAGAATTCCGTGAAAGATATTTTTGGCGATCAGCAATTTAAAAATGTCCTGAAAGGGAAAGGCTTTGAACTTTCATCTGCCAATTCCATTAACTGGGGCCGCCTTCTGCCGCAGATTGTCTATTACTTCCAAGCCTACCTTAACTTACTGCAAAAGCAAGAAATCATTCCCGGGCAACGTATTAATTTTGTTGTCCCCACGGGCAATTTCGGCAACATTTTGGCAGCATGGTATGCCGGCAGAATAGGGCTTCCTATTGGTAAGCTCATCTGTGCTTCCAACGAAAATAAGGTCCTCACCGATTTTTTTCGGACAGGCATCTATGATCGCAACAGGGAATTCAAACAGACGATCAGCCCCTCTATGGATATTCTGATCTCCAGCAATTTAGAAAGGTTCCTTTTTGAAACCAGCAATCGCTGTGCCGAAAAAACTGATCGCTTTATGGCGGCTTTAAAAGAAGATGGGTGTTTCGAAGTCGATGCAGAGATAAAAAAAGTGATGGGGCAGAACATAGAAGCCGGCTTTGCCACGGAAGAAGAAACGCTTGCGGCGATCAAAGAAGTCTTTGCCATTGCAGATTATCTTATCGATCCCCATACTGCGGTTGGTTTCAAGGTTTATCAGGATTATCGTGCTGCAACAGAAGACGGTGCAAAAACGGTTATTTGTGCTACAGCCAGCCCTTTTAAATTTGGCAGCAGTGTTCTTAGAGCTATCAGGCCCTGGGATTCTGCGAGAAACAAGGATGATTTCGTCGTGTTGCAAGAACTAAGCAAGCTCAGCGGAACCCCCATTCACTCGGGCTTGCAAGACCTAGAACACCGACCCGTTTTGCACCGCAGTGTTTGCAAAATAAACGAAATAAAAGATAAAGTAAGCCAGATTTTAGCGCTGTAAAACCAGTGCCCTATAGTTATAAAACATCTTCACTGTCGTAGTTTTACAATTTTAGCACTTACAAACCCCATTTTATGTTTGTTCCAAGTGTTTGTTCCAAGCAAATTATGTTTTTTCTAAAATAAATTTAATTTTTAGCAGGAAAATAAATTTGGATGTAGAAGCTATTATATAATAGATAAATAGGACATTATTAGTCCAATTAGTCCACATCATAAAAGCTATGATCGCCAATAAAATACGGATTATTAAAAAATCATCTTACCAAACGAATTAGCAAATTATTTGGGGGTTTAAATGGTGCAAATTACGCGTCAAACTGAATACGCTATACGTACATTGTTGGAACTTTCTAGGATTCCTTTTGGAGAACTGCTCCCAACCAGGTCTATTTCCAAAAGCCAGGATATCCCTGAAGTTTTTTTGACCAAGACAATCCGGATTCTTGCTTTAGCCGGCTTAGTCCAAACACAAAGAGGGAGCCATGGGGGAGTAAAACTGGCAATTCCGGGAGATCAAATAACAATTGCTGATGTTATCAAGGCGGTTGAGGGAACGCTGGCCTTAAATGTCTGTCTTACCGGGGATTACATCTGCCCCAACATGGATGTATGCCAGGTACATCGAGTTTTAAAACGTGCCCAGGAAGCCATGCTCTCTGAACTAAACAGAGATACTTTGGCCGACCTGGTTGCTGCGGAGAAAGCGGGAAAAAAGGCTGGCTCCAGCAGATAGTTATAATTTAATAAGCTTTATAAGGAGGTGTCAATTATGATAGAACAAGTATTAAAAATGTATACGGGAAACGAAAAAAAAGTGGAAAGGGTCATCTTCGACGAAAATGTACATTATCTTCACATGGTGTTTAACAAAGATGAGGGATTACCTGAGCACTTTTCAAATTCCAATGTATACATGACGGTAGTTCGCGGCACGCTTTCTATCGGCCTTGGTGAACAGGATACTCATGAATACGAGGCTGGAACCCTTCTGAAAATTCCTTTTCAAACCAAAATGAATGTAAGAAATCAGCACGACGAGACGTTGGAGTTAATTGTGGTTAAGGCGCCTGCCCCGGAAAACTATAATATGAGGGAAAAAGGGGGAGAAGGCTAGATGAAGAAATTCAGGTGCATCCCTTGCGGATATGTTTATGACCCTGCATCCGGTGACCCGGATGGGAATATTGCCCCCGGCATAGCATTCAAAGACTTGCCCGATGATTGGCAGTGCCCGATCTGTTCTGTCGGCAAAGAGGATTTTGAACTTGCGGAGGAATAATCAAAAAATAAAATTTCAAGGAGGAAGGCAAAAGTGAGTATGTTTTGTTATCAATGTCAGGAAACAGCCAAAGGAAAAGGTTGTACGGTACGTGGCGTCTGCGGAAAAAATGAAGAAGTTGCTAAACTCCAGGATCTTTTGATTTATACTGTTAAAGGCATAGCGGAAGTTGTAACCAAAGGGAAACTTGATATCAGCGGGTTCGATGATTTGAATTATGAAGTTCTGAGCTGTCTTTTCATGACCATTACCAATGCTAATTTTGATGATGTTGCTATCGAAAACAAAATCAAGGAAATGATCGCTGCCAGGGACAAGCTTAAAGAATCTGTAACCGTAAACGATCTACATGATGCAGCCACATTTACTGTAGATTCGAAAGAATCCATGCTTGATAAGGCCGCTTCTGTAGGTGTGTTGGCCACTGAAAATGAGGACATACGTTCCCTGCGCGAAACGATCATATATGGTCTTAAAGGCATGGCAGCCTATGCTGAACATGCCAAAAATATCGGGAAAGAGGATTTGGAAATAAATTCATTTATCTATGAAACGTTGGCAGCAACGCTGGATGATTCCCTTTCTGCAGATGATCTCGTAGCGCTGACTCTTAAAACGGGGGAATACGGTGTAAAGGTTATGGCACTTTTGGATGAGGCCCATACATCAAGGTTTGGAAACCCCGAAATTACAGAAGTTAACATCGGAGTAAGGGAAAACCCGGCAATCCTTATCACCGGGCATGACCTGGTTGATCTGGAGCAGCTATTGGAACAGACTAAAGGCACCGGCGTAGATGTTTACACTCATGGTGAAATGCTACCGGCCCATTATTATCCGGCCTTCAAAAAATACGATCACTTTGCCGGCAACTACGGCAATGCCTGGTGGAAACAAATTCAAGAATTCCCATCTTTCCATGGTCCAATTTTATTTACTACCAACTGCATTGTTCCCCCCAGAAGCGAAGAAGTAAGAAACAGGATCTTTACAACAGGCTCCACCGGATACCCCGGCTGCAAACACATTATGCCCGATGAAAACGGCAAAAAAGACTTTTCCGAAATCATCGATCTGGCCAAGACCCTTTCCGCACCCGAAGAAATCGAAACGGGAACCATCGTTGGTGGTTTTGCTCACAACCAAGTTTTGGCTTTGGCCGACAAGGTCGTTGAAGCCGTTAAATCCGGTGCAATTAAAAAATTCTTTGTTTTAGCAGGCTGTGACGGGCGCATGAAATCAAGAGCCTATTACACCGAATTTGCCCAAAAACTGCCGAAAGACACCGTTATCCTGACGGCAGGTTGTGCGAAATATCGCTACAATAAACTGGATTTGGGCGACATCGGCGGCATTCCCAGAATATTGGATGCCGGGCAGTGCAATGACTGCTATTCACTGGCCGTTATTGCCCTTAAGCTTAAGGAAGCGTTCGAACTTGACGACATAAATGAATTGCCGATTGCTTACAACATTGCCTGGTACGAACAGAAAGCCGTTATCGTTCTTCTGGCACTGCTTTACCTGGGCGTAAAAAATATACACCTTGGACCCACCTTGCCGGCTTTCCTTTCTCCCAATGTTACCAAGGTTTTAGTTGAAAAGTTTGGTATTGCCGGCATAGACACTGTTGACTCCGATATCGAACTATTTATGGCCCAATAATGCAGCACATGTAGTACACACGGGTACACACGGGGACGTACCTATTGTACACACGGGGACGTACCTATTGTGTTGTTGTAACGTTATTTTCATTATTATAAATTAAACAACACAATAGGTACGTCCCCGTGTGTACCTGTATATGCCAGGTGGAGACTAAAATGACCATTTTTATCCTTGACCGGCAGGATTTTTACATATGTTTGTCGAATTATATTGTATAGGTGATAATCAAAAATAGAGATGGTATAGATAGAAAGATAGATATAAAACATATATAGTAAGGGGGTGTCGCATTTGCGTTTTCAAAAAACCTTAGTTATCCTGGTTGTTTTGATGCTTCTGTTTGCTTTTGCTGCCGGCTGTGCCGATGCAGACGCAGATCTCGACCAAGAACAGGTTGATGAGCCCGGCGGTGAGCTAGGTACAGATGAGCCAGGCGCAGAAGATGCAATAGCACCTGAGCATGAACAACAACCGGATAATGATTTAGAGTTACAGGAGGAAGATTAGGGCGGGTAGGGATCGCCGTAATAAAAGGCGGTCTCACTGTCTTAGATTTCAAACCCGCAAAACAGAATTGCAGCGTCGTGGTCAACAAAGGATCCATTACGCTAAAAGGTTTGTAAGAAACAAAATAGCAGTACAAACAAAATGCGCTGGCTTTGTCTGGCGCATTTTGTTTGCAAATTGTGCCCTAACAAATGTCGGGGTATTTGTCCTGCGGGATGTTACGTTGTGTGGTGCAGGGACGGATGGCTCGAAACCACCAAAAAAATCACGAACCTTGTCATTCTGAATGAACGAAATGGAATGGAATCTTTAAAACAGTTTGGAACCAAGATCCTTTACGGCGCTTAGGATGACAATAGCGGCAGTGTTTTATAAAAATATGTTTTTTTCAGTGGTTTCGGATCTATTGTGTTGTTGTATCGTTACTGTCGCTATTAAAACAAACAACACAGTAGGACCGTCC
>JAAZMP010000168.1 GCA_012798755.1 Bacillota bacterium | reverse complement strand
GAGAACCGTCCCCCTGACACCTGCTTCCCCTGACACCCTATCCCCCTAAATTACAAGAAGCAAAAAAGTTTGATTTATTTTCTTCTTTTAAGTATAATTGGAGCAGTCTTTTATGCGATAGGAGCTGCAAAAAATGAAAAAATACAAGATAGCTGTAATTCCCGGAGACGGTTCCGGTCCGGAAATGGTTCAAGAAGGGGTGAAAGTGCTTCGTGCTTCTGCAGAAATGTACGGTTTTAATCTGGAGTTTACCTCCTACGATTACGGAGGAGATCGCTACCTGAAAACCGGGGAGGTTCTGCCGGAAGGAGCAGTCGAGGAACTTAAGAAACATCATGCTATTTTTCTGGGAGCCATTGGCCATCCGGAGGTAAACCCGGGCATTCTAGAAAAAGGAATTCTGTTAAAACTGCGTTTTGAACTAGACCAGTATATAAACCTGCGTCCAGTCAAACTTTACGACGGCGTGGAGACTCCTTTGAAAGACAAAGGCCCGGAAGATATAGATTTTGTCGTCGTTCGGGAAAATTCCGAAGGTATATATACAGGCAGCGGCGGTTTTTTTAAGAAAGGAACGCCCCACGAAATTGCCATTCAAGAATCGATCAACACACGTTTGGGTGTGGAAAGATGCCTGCGCTACGCTTTTGAATACTGCCGTAAGCGCAACAAAAAAAAGACACTCACCCTTTGCGGCAAAACAAATGTTCTTACTTATGCTTTCGATCTTTGGGAAAGAGTTTTTAATGAAGTAGGCGAGGAATACCCGGATATTCGCCGGGAATATGCTCACGTAGATGCGATCTGCATGTGGATGGTAAAAAACCCGGAAGAATTTGATGTCATCGTAACGGACAACATGTTTGGAGACATTATCACCGATCTGGGGGCCATGATCCAGGGGGGAATGGGCATTGCCGCCGGAGGCAATATTAATCCTGAAGGGACATCCATGTTTGAACCGATCGGCGGTTCGGCACCCAAATACGCCGGCCAAAACGTCATCAATCCCCTGGCTTCCATCTATGCCGGAAGTATGATGCTCAAACATCTTGGCGAAGAAGAAGCGGCAACAGCCGTTGAAAGAGCAGTCATGGCCGTTTGCTCCCGCGATATCAAAAGCCTTTCGGCCGGACGGATGGGCCACAGCACCAGCGAGATCGGGGATCTGGTCACCGGGTACCTTTAAAGATCTTTGAGATTCTTTTCTTGTTAAAATGCCAAAAACCTTTAAGATTTTTTATTCCTTAGGGCCTGCCCGACTACAGCAAAAAGAAAAAGCGGTAACTGTGCTACCCGGCCCAGGCGCGAGGGTTCCTTTAGGAAACGATAGAGCCATTCCAGGCCGTGCTTTTGCATCCATAGGGGTGCGCGGCGGGTTTTCCCGGAAAGAACGTCAAAGCTTCCTCCTACACCGATAACTACGCAAGGAGGAAGCTTTTTTTTATAACGAAAGATCCATTTTTCTTGTTTGGGCACTCCCATGGCTACCAAAAGCAAAGCGGGTTTTAGCAAACAAATTTCCCGGAGGATCCCGGCCTCATCTTCTTCTGAAAAATAGCCGTGGTGACTGCCCACAATATTAAGTCCCGGGTAAAGCTTGCCGGCCCTGGCTATAGCCAAGCGAAGAACCCGGGGATGAGAACCCAGGAAGTAAACGGGAAAGCAATGGCGGGCGGCTTCTTTTAAACATTCCAACATCAGATCAAAACCGGCGACCCTCTGCGGAACCGGAAAACCCAGCAATTTTGAAGCCAGGACGACACCGGCACCATCAGCTGTAACCAGATCCGCTGCAGCAATAATCCCCGCCAGTTCTCTGTCTTTACGGCAGCGATAAAGCATCTCTGCATTGGCCGTAACAACATGAAAGGCCGTGCCGCCTTCATGCCAGATCCGGCAAATAGTGTCCACGGCTTGCCGCATGGTCAGGCGGTTCACGGGCATACCCAGGATTTGCACCTTTTTTTCCGTTTTTATTTCCTTTCTTTCAGTAGCCTTGTCCTTCTCCATGTTAGAATTGTACCGCTGTATCTTTAAGATAACGATCTACCAGTTCGCGGATCTCCTGTTCAACAGGGATGAGATAGCTTATTCCTTCAATTTTACTATCCCGGCCCGGCAATGTAACAGTGTTAATTTCCTCAAATTCCACATTTTTAAGCGCGTTGGCCAGCTTCAAAGCCTTGTTAAGCTCCATATCTGTCTTTACATTTTGGGCAACCTCCGGCAGGATCTGCGGAAACCTGAGAATATTCTTGAAAGCAATCATTTCCTGCAGCAGCACCTTTAAAAAATGCTGCTGGCGCCTTACCCGGCCCAAATCCGCTTCGCTGTCACTGCGCCAACGAACATACTCCAGCGCTTTTTCCCCATCCAAGTACTGCATCCCGGGATCGAGCTTAATGGTTACGTCAATACCGTAATAGCGCATCTCTTTTTCCACTTCCAGTTCAACGCCCCCAAGGATGTCCACAATATTGACAAAACCCTCAAAACCCGTGGTAATATAATGGTCAACTTTTATATCCAGAAAATCTTCCACAGTTTGCCTGGCCAGAGGCAGGCCGCCGAAGGCATAGGCATGGTTGATCTTGTCCAGGCCGTACCCCGGAATTTCGACCCGCATATCCCTTGGTACAGAAATGATGTTGATCTCCCCTGTTTTTTTGTTTAACGACAAAAGCATAATCGTATCGGCCCTGGCGGCGGCATCGCGGGTGTCAAGGCCTAAAATTAGCACGTTCATAATATCGGGAAAGGGATCTTTTTCCTTTTCCGTCCCCAAAAAAGCTGCAACTCCTCCTCTTTCACCCGGCAATTGCAGGAATATTTCATCCCAGGTAAATTTTAGCCATATGGCCAATAAAGCCAATAAAGCGGTGAGGATTATGACAATATACAAAAAAACATTGCTTTTTTTCGCTTTCTTCTTACTCCCACGGACGAAAGTAATATCGCTATTCATTAAAACGTCAGATCCTTTCCCCTTAAATTCCCTTTCCCAATGTACCGGAGCCGGTATAAAGGGTTTTCTCTTCCAGCGCCACAGGTATGAGGCTGGCAGTATTGTCCAACAACTTTACATGCAAAGTGGTTTCCAAAAAAGGCACGGCCCCTTCACGAAAGGCTATAGCCTCGATGACGGCAAGTTGGCTGCGGGAAGACATTTCCTCCCGGTAACCCAATACAGTCAGGGCATATTCTGCCGACCCTTCCCTATTGTTAATACGCTTCAAATAAAAATCTTCCTGCTGTTTATAGGAATAGTTTTTAATATCTTTGATTTTGATGATTTCAGGGTTATAGAAAAAACGGATTTCATAAGAATAAATGTCTTCCACTAAAGGCGCAGTGATGACAATATCAAAACTTTCCCCCACCTCTACGCGATTTCCCAAGGGCAGGAGCACTTCCACAAAACGCGCCTGGTACTCATTTGGATAACCACTTCCATTTGACGGGGAAGGCAGTCTACCACTTTTACCATCAGCATGCTCCAGACACAAAATACCCGAGCTTTCATCCAAGGCAACATCTTTAAAGCATTTACTTTCCAGCAAAAAATCTACACCTACGATTATTCTTCCCTTTTCAATCAAAGGAGGTTTGACCATACGGTATACATTTCCGTTGACAGAATAAAGAGGGTTTTGGGGGTAAAGAACAATAAGCCGATCGGGTCCTCTTAGCACCGCTCTTTGGGCATCTGCTTCCCAGCTTACATCATAACCGATCTCTTCAAAAATTTTTCGCAGCGGAAATAGCGGAACACCCTGCCGGAAACACGGTGGAACATCAAACTGCAAAATCGCCCCATCCAGGTAAACCTGCAGCAATGGTGGATCCCCGGCCAGAATAAAGGTTTGTCCCATAGAAAAAAACAAAATCACTAATAGAAAAAAAACTAATACCATCCCAACAAAGTCTTTCCTAAATAAGCAAAAAAGTTTCAACTCCTGTACCTGGTTTTCCAAACTATAGGGATACACGTTCCTGCAGCTTGGCGCTTGATAGATGATCAAACGGGTAGTTTGCAGAATTCGTAATATAGGATAAAAATTACTGCCAAACCAGCAAAACCCAGGCGTTCCACCCCCGGTACTAATATTCATATGCTTTTAAATGATTTAGCCTTAAACTTCATTGTAACCTATTTTTAATATGAGGCAAATGTAATTTTATAGTAATTGCTAAAATACATCAAAACAATTATACCAAAAAACAACCGAAAAAATAACCCTGCATTTTCCAAACGCTGCCATAGACAAATAACTGTAATTATAAAAACAGATATAGTAATCTCTGCAAAGGGAAGGAAAAAATGCCTGCAGGTAGAAGTTACTTTTAAATAGGACAAACAAAAAATAAGAAAAATGGCCTTCATGCAGTAAAATAACATCAAAATTTTCTTCAAAAGGGGGAACCATATTTTACCCAAAGCGTCAAAATATATAAGGGGCATACAATGAGGAGTTGGTTTTTGCCATGAAACCGATCATTAAATCAGAAAA
This sequence comes from Bacillota bacterium, assembly GCA_012798755.1. Lineage (GTDB taxonomy): Bacteria > Bacillota > Dethiobacteria > DTU022 > UBA8154 > UBA9862. Next base: position 16,976 of record JAAZMP010000168.1, on the reverse strand, counting down.
TATCATTAAAAAATATCGCATGGGCAGTCAGGTGGTGCCCGTTTTAAAAGGCATCGATTTAAACATTTACCCGGGAGAAACCCTCTGTATTCTGGGAACCTCGGGAAGCGGTAAAACAACCTTTTTAAACCTTGCTGCCGGGCTGGAGCGGCCCACAAAAGGCCGGATCATCATCGAAGGCTATAATTTAAACAAAATCAGTGAAAAAAATATGGCTGCTTTTCGCCGTAAGTATATTGGTTTTGTTTTTCAGCTTTATAATTTGCTCCCTGCGCTTACAGCTCTGGAAAACGCTGTTTTACCCCTTATTTTTGAGGGAGTTCCTTCCCGGGAAAGGGAAAAAAAAGGCCGCGAGCTGCTCAAACAGATGGGACTGGGTAATAGGTTGCGGCATAAACCCGGGGAACTAAGCGGTGGCCAACGCCAGCGTGTCTCCATTGCCAGAGCATTAATCAATAATCCCAGGATTATCTTTGCCGATGAACCTACCGGCAACCTGGACTCCAAAACAACAGTGGAAATTTTGAAATTGCTGACCGATACCGTTCGTGAAAATGGCCAGACGATGCTTCTGGTAACCCACGATGACAAAGTGGCAGGTTACGCAGATCGAATCGTGCACATGGTAGACGGCAACATTTATAACGGCAACGCCAATTGAACCTTAGAAAGGAGTTTTTTAACGTGCGCAAACCTTTATCCCAACTATTACTACCCTTGTTCTTGTCTTTATTCATTGTTTTTTCGATTCTGCCGTCGGCAGCTGTGGCCACAGGGGGAAAAGCGAATGAAAAAAATACGGCTGAAGAACAGGAACTCGATGTTGATGTTAACCCTTTATTGATTATTGAAAAAGTCAACACGGAAAAAGCCGTAGCCGGAGGAATTTTTTACATAACCCTGGTAATCAAAAACCACAGCGATTATCCCGCTTTCCACGTCCTGGCCGATGTCAGCACTCCGGGAGAAAAAGAAAAAATCTTTACCAAGGTTAAAGGGGAAGAAAAAAACGGGGAAATTGTTTATGACCTGGAAAAAATTGAGGGGCAGCAGACACGCACCCTTACCTTTCCCGTTAACATCGACTCTAAAGCCGAAAACAAAAAATACAATTTGTTCATCACCTTAAAAAGCAAAAATTCCCTTTTCAAGGATGCACCCCAGTCCTCGGCCAGTGTCACAGTGCCGGTCGTCCTGGAACTTACACAGCCCCATATTACAGTCAACAAGGTAACCCTGGACCCCAAGGCGCCTTCCGCGCGGGAAACTTTTACAGCTGTCTTTTACCTGGATAATCACAGCAGCACGGAGGCCCGCAATGTAACCGTAGAACTTGATGGCAAAGATAATTTCAAAGTGATTGATTTTACAAACAGCAAATTTCTAAAAACTGTTACCCGGGGAGCCGGGGATTTTGTCCTTTTTAAATTACAAGGATTGGAAGGGCGCAAAAATAACACCGTGGGATTAAAATTTTCCTACGAACATGCCGGGGATAAACAATCCGAAATGTTGGTAAACCTTCCCCTGGGACACTTGGAACCGGGAAGCAACCCTTTCCTGAAGGTAAGTTCATTTTCGCTGCAAGACACTCCCCGCAGCGGGGAACATCTTTTCCGGCTTACCCTGGAAAACCTGGGACAGGAAATAGCCCAGGACATAAGCCTCTCCTTGGACGGAGGCACGGATATATATATACTCGACACCTCCAACATCGACTATATAAAAAACATCGCCGGAAAAACCAAAATCACCCGGGAGTACAACATTGGCATCAATGCTTCCCAGGGGGGAGCCCACTACCCTTTAAAGGTGCTTTTAAGCTATAGCGACCACCGGGGGAACAGCTACACCTCCGAAGAAACGCTGGGGATACCCTCTTCTGCCGCAGAAAAAGCAGCAGGAACCCCCCGGGTGCTAATCAGCAAATACACTCTTTCCGATGAAAAAATATTGGCGGGAAATATTGTGACACTTTCCCTTTTTATTGAAAATACGCATGCCCGGCCCGTCCAAAACACCAAGGTTTCTTTCAAAGTTATCGAAGTGGAAGACAGCGCCGGGGGCACGATATTTTCCCCGGTAGACAGCAGTAACAGCTTCTTTATCGAACAAATTCCCGGGCGGACAACGCTGGAAAAAAGCATCGATTTGCTGGTAGATCCCAATGCCGTGGCCAAAACCTATATCGTTCCGGTAACTATCGAATACGAAGATGAAAACGCCAACTCCTACACCGTCGATGAACTGGTAAATATCCCCGTAACCCAGGAATGCAAACTACAGATTTTAGATCTGGAACTACCCCCTGTAGCCCATGTCGGCCAGCCTGTTTTCATCGGAGCTGAATTTGTCAACGTGGGCAAAGCTGTGCTCAATAATTTTATCGTCATGCTGGAAGGTGATTTTCATAAGGAGCAGGCTTCTTACTACGTAGGCAACCTGGAAATCGGAGCAAGTGATTTCTACCAAGGCATGATCTACCCCGAAAATGAAGGAACCCTAGCAGGCACCCTTATTTTCTCTTATATCGACAACAATAACAGGGAAATTCAGATAGAGGAACCTTTTGAGATCGATGTCCAGCCTATGGGAGAGATGGAGCATTTCCCCGGCGAATTCCCGGAAGGTCATGAACCGGGGATGCCCGGCGGGCCTTTTTCCAGGATTAAAAAAATATTGCTCTATGCCGCTGTGCCTGTCATCATAGCCTTGGCCGCAGGAATCTACCTTTGGAGAAGAAAAGCCAAAAAGAAAAATGAGGAGTTTTTAGATGCGTAAACGCGATATTGTTTTAATGGCTTATAACAATCTCTGGCGGCGCAAAGCCCGGACGGTACTGACCTGCCTGGGAGTGCTGATCGGCACTGCCTCCATCATCGTGATGCTTTCCATAGGAATCGGCTTTAAACAAACCATGGAAAGAGATATGGCACGCTGGGGCAGCCTTAACATTATTCGCATCCACCCGGGCATGTCCTATGACGAATACGGAAACCCCTCCGGGGAAGAACACAGGCTTAATGATGATACAGTAAGCGAACTCAAAAACATCCCGGGGGTCGTTGCCGTCTCGCCGGCCTTTCAAGTGCATGGTGAGGCCCGCCTGGGTCGCAAAAACGGCTGGCTCGACATCGTAGGTGTGGACCTGGACACTTTAGAGGATCTGGAGTTTTCCGTCAGCGACGGGCGCCTGCCCACCGCAGAAGAACGTTTTACCATCGTAGCCGGTTCGCAAGTGATCAACAATTTCTGGGATGAGCGCGCTTCCCGCATGGGCGGTTTTCACCAAGGACCGCCACCGGAACAAGATCCATCTGAACTTCTCAACCAGCGGATCTCCGTTTCTATATTTAATCAATCTAATCCGGAGAAAAGAAAGAACTATAACTTCATGGTCGTGGGCATCTTAGATGAAAAAAATATGGAACACGCCTGGCAGGTTTTTGGATCCCTGGATGATATCAAACGCATTCATGAATTTATGGTCAAAGAAAGCAGCGGCAGCGGGGCTGCTTCTTCCGGGGGAATGATAACAATGAGCCGGGTCGTACCCATGGAAAAATCGGTATCATCCAAACGCAGAAGCAAGATGGAAGACACCAGAAATGATTATAACTTCATCCTGGTGCGCACCAAGGATGTAGCCCAAACCAAAAAAGTCTCCGCCGAATTACGGGAAAGAGGCTATAACGCCTATTCCATGGCCGATTCGTTGGAGGGCATCGAAAAAATCTCCAAAACCATCCAGGCCGTTCTCGGCGGCATCGGAAGTATAACGCTTTTTGTAGCCTTCATAGGCATAACCAATACGATGATCATGTCCATCTATGAGCGCACCCGGGAAATCGGCATTATGAAAGTCATCGGCGCCTCTTTTGCCGACGTAAAGGCCCTCTTTTTAGCAGAAGCTTCCCTGATCGGTTTAATTGGAGGGGCACTGGGCCTGGCCTTTAGCTACCTGGTTTCCGCCATCATCAACGAAATAACCGCCGAATATATGCAAAGTGGCATGATGGGTGCCGGCCCTCCGGGGAATATCTCCGTAATCCCTGTCTGGCTGGCGGCTTTTGCCGTAGTATTTGCCATTCTCATCGGCCTGGGCTCCGGCCTTTACCCAGCCAACCGCGCCATCAAACTAAGCCCCATCGTAGCCATTAGAAACGAATAACAACACAAGGGGCAACACACACAAAAGTGACAGGGGGACGGTTCTCTGACACCAAAAGGCTGGCGGGAAAGGCGTGACAGGGGGACGGTTCTCTGACACCAAAAGGCTGGCGGGAAAGGCAAGTTTAGCTAGAATAACAAGAGAACCCAGTCTATCTTCCCCCAGTCATCACCGGGGTACACAAGGGGACGGTCCTATTGTGTTGTTCAAACGGACGTATTTTATACCATAATTTGTAAGGGAAGGATTCTTTTGTGTTAGTAGATTTCACAATCATTATAAGTGAACAACACAATAGGACCGTCCCCTTGTGTACCCCCTTGACTTGCTGCTAGAAAGTGGTGCTTGTATGAACAAAAATTATAATATCAAAGCCCTTCTGCCTTTGTTTTTGCTGCTGCTTCTGGCTACGGGGGCCTGGTGTTACTATTATAACAATGCTTTTATAGCCCTTCCCTACAATGATGCCATGGACTATGCCAGCATGGCTCGCAATATCAGTTTGGGACGGGGGTTTACTTCCCGTTATATCACCCCTTTAAGCCTCGCTCACTATGGTGCACCCTACCCCAACCTCTGGAGAGGGCCTCTTTGGCCTTTATTTTTGGCCGGCTATTTCCGTTTTTTCCCAGCCACCGATTCTGTTGTAGCCACAGCCAGCGGCTTTTTTTACCTCATTGCCTTGTTTCCCCTTTATTACCTGGCTAAAGAATTGGCGGGGAAATTAGCAGGTTTTCTGAGCTGTCTTCTTTATATCTTCAGTCCCCCGGCCCTTTTCTACAGCGTTTCGGGCATGACAGAATCAATGGCCCTTTTTTTCATGGTTTTATGGGTCTTTCTTCTGCTTAAATCCCCAGAACGGGGCTTCGCATTTTTTTTCCTGACAGGAGCCGTTGCAGGGCTTTTTTACCTGGTTCGTTATAATGCCATCGTTTTTTTACCACTTTCCTGCCTCTATCTATACTGGAGCACGCCTGTTAAAAACAGATTTCCAAAGTTGGCGCTTTACTTAGGGGCATGGCTGTTTTTCACCTTACCCTGGTTATGGCGGAATTACTCTTTGACGGGCAACCCCTTTTTTTCTCTGCAATCCTTTGAACCGGCCATGTTTACGGCCTCCTACCCCACATATACTCTTTATATGCTACCGCAAATCATTGACGTTTGGGCATTTCTCCGGCAGCACCCCGGGGAGCTGCTTTTAAAAATCAAAGAAGGCTTGAACAGTTTTTATAAAGAGATCTTTGATCCTGCCTTTACCGGGGTTGCCACCTTTTTAGCAATTCTTTTCCTTCCCGGCGCCTTAAGCCCGCGACAGATAAAAATAAAACTTTTTGTCGTAGCCTGTTTCCTGGCCCAACTTGGCGCCCTTTTAGTGGTTCATTATATTCCACGCCTTTTTTTTATCTTCCTCCCTTTCTACATTATCTTTGCTCTTTGTTTTTGCACATTTTTCTTCCAGTTATTCCGCAGCCCTGCTTGTAAAGTCATTTTATTAGGGATTGTTACAGCTATAGCGCTTTCCGGAAATTTGCCGGAATGGCATAAAAACAATAGCTGGTACAACTGGCCTGTCGATTATGCCCCGGCCATCTCCGATGTTTCCCGGCAGACAACGACGGACGGGGTTATAATTTCCAACGATGGTCATATCCTCAGCTGGTATGCCGATCGGCTGGCTTTAAAAATGCCGGTAAAATGGGAACAGGTTGCAAAGCTCGAAAAAATGGCCCCTGTAGAAGGCATCTGGCTTAGCAACAGCCTCTTCTGGGGCAACACCCCGGAAGCTGATAAGGAATGGCTGGAAATCATGAGGGAAAAACCGCCTGTGCTGGATAATTACTATCTTTTTGCCGCCTATGAAGACAACTCCCTGCTCTACCTTAGAAAAACAGAACAACTTGAACAATAAAATATAAACGTTGGCTGGGTTACTACACAAACTATCCAGGCAATAATCCCTTTGATAGGGCATAAACCGGCGGTATACGAAAAAACAAAACATGTCAAAGGTTATTGCAAATACCTTTTCTGTCAGGGAAAGTTTCTACACGTATTCTCATAGGAAAACTATAGCCGAATAAGCATTTTTATTGTAATTTTGTGATTTATTTACTATACTATAGATGGTTTCCTAAGTAAAAGGCATGGTAAATGGTAGAATAACATTCTTTTACCCGGGATTATAAACATTTTTTTCCACCCTTGGCAAGCGGCAGGTGAAAAACAATATTTAGGCAGTGGTTGCCCGTGCCGCCCCTGAATAACGCATCGTCAAAGCGATAAATATTTTTTATTTAAAAGATGAGCATTACCGGTTATTTCCGGGGTGGAATCTGGGGTAAATTTACGATCAAAACCTGCGGTCCCGGTTCACCAGGCAGTTTTAGGAAGGGGATATTATGTTTTTAAAGCACAGCGTTTTAAAGCTGGAGACCACCACGCGGGAAGCACTCTACGATATTACCGAACGTGTACGTGCAGAGGTTGAACAAAGCAACATCAAAAATGGGCTCGTTTCAGTTTATGCCCAGGGAGCCACAGCGGCAATCATGATCCAGGAAGGCTGGGACGAAAGTGTGCAAAATGACGTCATCACTTTCTTACGCAAGTTGATCCCCCAGGGGATCTGGGAACATGATCGGCAGGACGGCAACGCTGATTCCCATCTCAAATCGGGCCTGGTTGGACCTGGTGAGACCATTCCCATTGTCGATGGAAAGCTGGGCCTTTCTACCTGGCAGAATATATTTTTCTGCGAATTCGACGGCCCGCGCAAAAAGCGCCCTGTCACCATAACCGTTGTTGGTTCTTGAAAATGGTATATCCTTGATAAAATTTATTTTTATAGAAATTTCAACAGCTGTATTTTTTTCAATGCTAGAAAGGGGCGCTATATGTTTTTTAAGGTCAGTGAAGAGTTGTTTGCGAAGTTTCCCCATTTTTGTGTAGCCGTTGTCGTAGCGGAAGGAATAAGCGATCAAGAAAGTTCGTCCGCAGAAATAGAAGAGATGCTTTTTTCGGCAGTTCAGAAAATCCACGATACCCTAAAGGACAGCAACCTGAAAGAACGCCCGGAGGTAGCCGTTTGGAGAGAAGCCTTCAGGGATCTTGACATCAATCCCAACAGGTTTCCTTCTTCCATCGAAGCCCTGCTCAAAAGGATCGCCAAAAAACCCCAATTCCCCAGTATCAATAACGTGGTAAACTTGGTCAACGCCATCGGCATAAAAAATATGGTTCCCATGGGCGCACATGACCTTGGCAAAACGAAGGGGGATATGCAAATACGCTTTAGCCGGGAGGGGGATATCTTTACCCCCTTTGGCAGCAGTGAACTGGAAGAAGTTCCCCCCGGAGAACCGGTTTATGCCGATGATCTGGAGGTAAGAACAAGAAAATGGGTTTGGCGGCAAGGAGAAAAAGCCAAAATAACCCCCCAATCGGAGCGGATCTTCTTCCCGATCGACGGCTTCAAGGGTATTACAGAAACAAACATTCTTTCTGCCCGGGACGAACTTGTAGAGAACCTGCCCAAATTTTTCGGCGGCCAAATCCGCACTTATTGGATCGATGCCGATTCTCCCCAGGCAGATCTACAAACGGACTGAAAACAAAACAACATTGTCACCACTGTATAAAGGTAATTTTTCCCTTGCTGCTGCCTGCAACGGTAAACAATGTGCAAAATATCATACAAAATGGTTTACATTTACTCTGACAGTATTTTTAAAAACATAGCTGCTGTATTTTATAGTAGAATCTAGGGATAAAAAATGTTCATGTATGTATTTCCAATTATACTTATAGCCGTATCAAACGTCATCTATAATGTATGCCAAAAATCAACACCGGAGGGTGCCAATCCTTTTTCGGCATTGTTTGTTACATATCTGATTGCAACTTTGATCACGGTTGTTGCTTTTTGTTTTACTAAAGGCGGAAAAAGCCCTTTCGAGTCATTCAAGGACTTAAATTGGACAAGTATAGTACTCGGCATTTCCATTGTCTGCCTCGAATTCGGATATTTAATGGCCTACCGGGCCGGCTGGAAAATAAGCCTGGGCTCCCTGGTGGCAAACATTGCCCTGGCGCTTATGCTTATCCCCATCGGCATACTTTTCTATAATGAAGGGTTTGATCTTAACAAAACAATCGGCGCAATTTTTTGCGTCATCGGTTTAATTCTCATCAACCGCTAGGGGCAACACCCCCCCCGCAATCTTGTGGCTTGTTGCGATATCTGGAAAGACAGGGCCCCATCCATCCCTACAAACCAAATCCTATAATTTACCAACAAAATTCCTGCCATATTCCCGGCAACGCTGCAGTGCTTCATCATCGGGGTTCCAAAGCTCTCTTATTCCATCATCAACAACCATGGCTCCTGCTTGCCCCAGTTTTTCCGAGATCACCTTGACGCTTTCACCGCTCCATCCGTAGCAGCCAAAGGCGGCTGCTTTTTTGTTTCTGAACCTAAGCCCTTTGATCATCGACAATATCCCGGCCACCGAAAAAAGAACACTGTTGCCCACAGTAGGTGATCCAACCAAATATGCTTTAGATTTAAAGATTTCTGTAAGAACATCATTTTTGTCAGTTTTAGTTATGTTATACATTTTAACTGTTACTTCCGGATCAGCCTTTTTAATTCCCTCGCCGATAGCCTCTGCCATTTTCCTTGTCCCCTCCCACATGGTGTCATAAAGGAGAGTTATCTGATTTTCCTGATAGCTATCCGCCCATTTCAAGTAATGATTTACAATTTGCAGCGGATTATCCCTCCATATTACCCCGTGGCTGGGGCAGATCATATCTACAGGCAGATTAAAGCTTAAGACTTCTTCAATTTTTTTTGTCACCAACGCGCTGAAGGGGGTCAGTATATTAGCATAATATTTTATGGCTTCCTGATACAACTCCGCCTCGTCTACACAATCATTAAACATCATTTCAGTGGCGTAGTGCTGCCCAAAAGCATCATTGCTGAATAAAATGTTCTCCCCCGTCAAGTATGTAAACATACTATCGGGCCAGTGCAACATCCTGGCCTCCACAAAAATAAGTTTATTGCTGCCCAAATTCAGAGTATCACCGGTTTCAACCTCCACAAAATCCCAATCCTTATGAAAATGCCCCTTGAGCGATTTTACACCGTTTTTAGTGCAATAAATCGGTGTTTCGGGGATTTCTTCCATAAGCTCTCCCAATCCGCCACTATGGTCAATTTCTGCATGATTAGCAACAATATAATCTATTTCATCTAAATCTATCTCTTTTTTTAGATTTTTCACAAACTCTTTGGCGAAAGGCTTCCATACAGTATCGATCAATACATTTTTTTCGTCCCGCACCAGATAGGAATGATAAGAAGAGCCCCGGTGTGTTGAATATTCATCCCCATGGAATTTTTTTAGCTCCCAGTCGATTTTGCCAACCCAGGTCACCTTTTCGCTTATTTTGCGTTTCATAAAAACACTCCCCTTGAATAAAATTTTTATCTTACCGGTTCTCCAAGGTGACAGGGGACGGTTCTCTGTCACCAAACCGTCCTGTCGCCCTTTTCCCGTCATCTGGTAAAATGTTTCACGATGGCAAAAATAGCAAACCCTATTATTGCCATCACCCCGAAAAAAGTCATATACAGGCCTTCTTGCATAGTCGGGTAAGGGTTGGGCACCAATTTTGGTTTTAAGTAATTATAAAGGGCCATGAGAGCAAAAAAACAGGGCAGAACCATCCCCAAATAAGATAGCTTTCTTTTGAATAAAAAAACTACGCCAAAAAAGTAAAGGACTAAACCCAAACCAAACAAAACCACAAAAGGGGCGATCCCTGTTGTTTGCATAAAATTGCTCCCGTTTTTCAAAATTTTAGTTAATCCTGGCCCCGACATGCATTTTCAAGGACCAGTCAGGTAATTTAAGTCTACATTTTTTCCGGCGGATCGTAATCAACATCAAATTTTTCGACAGTAATTTTCTTAATTCTTTGATCCTCTAAGGGTTTGTCGGAGTGATCCCTTTCTGTTCCCACAATTTTATCGGCAACATCCATTCCTTCCAACACAGCCCCAAAGGCGGCATACTGGCCATCCAGATGAGGTGCATCGGCAACCATGATAAAAAACTGTGAACCGGCGGAATCCGGCAATTGTGAACGCGCCATAGAGATAACGCCTCTGTTATGGACCAACTCATTTTTGTGGCCGTTTTGGGCAAATTCTCCTTTGATGGAATACCCGGGTCCGCCAATCCCCATACCCTTGGGGCAGCCTCCTTGGATCATAAAATTAGGAATTACCCGGTGGAAAATAAGACCATTGTAGAATCCTTCCTCCGCCAGGGCAATAAAATTTCGGACCGTGTTAGGAGCATTTACCGGATCAAGTTGCACCTTGATTTTGCCGCCATTTTCCATTTCTATTGTCACTACCGGTTTTTGCTTATCCATATTAATCATCCCTTTTCATATTTGTTGGTCATGCTCGAACTGGCACCGCTTAAATTGCAAAAATACAAAACAACTGTTAAATTCGATGTTACGGAATAACACATTGTATGATTCTACTGCAAAATGTCCAATTGCTTTGCCGGGAAAGAATTAATCACCACTTCCAAAAACAAAAGGCCCAACAATTGGTAGCACAACATATCCCTTTCTCCATGTTTTTTTGGCAGTTTCAAATCGCCCCTGACACCTGACATCATAAAGCGATCCTTGCCGGTTACTCCAAGGTGACAGAGAACCGTCCCCCTGACACCACCCCCCCCTTGACACCTCCTCTGACACCTTTTTGTCGAAAAAGGTATTTCCCGGGTAATATTTGCTACATGATCCTTTTTTAAGGGAAAAATACATTTATACAGCAGAATCAGGCATGCATTGTCGCTAAAGCAATAAAAACAGAGGTAAGGATTAAAAAAGTGAGCACAAATGAGAAATTCCATTTTACCCCCACTTCATAGGGGGTTTTTCCGGTAAGGGAGACTAAGACCAAAACCATGCCGGAGAAAGGAGCAACCACATAGGCCATGGACATCCCGCTCATGAGCGAGGCTGCCAGGGCAAGGGGACTAAAGTGTAAAGGCGAAAGCAGGAGCGCTTTGGCGAAAATAATGGAGGAAGCAAAGGGATGCAGGCCCACCAAAGCTAAAAGCGAAATTATAAGCGGCAGCAAGGAAAGCAGGCCCACTGTCCCTATCCAGCCGGAAGCCTCCATTATAAAATGGCCCAGCCATTCCATCTTTCCACTGTGTTCCATTGTAAAAGTAAGAAACCCGGCAGCGGTCAAAAGGACAATTTGATCGGAAAGCCCTAAAATATCATTTTTAAAAAAAGAAAACGTATGGGCAAAAACCGGTTGCAGATTGCCACTTAAGGCACCCCAGGCAAAAGTTACCAACAAACAACCCATCGCGATACTGTTCAAAGAGGAAAAATACAGCACATTCCCAAAAAAGGAAATGGCTCCGATAATCCCCACAAACAAGAAGAAAAAGGCAAGCAGCCGCCGCCAAAAAACACCGTTTGCACCCTGTGTTTTTTCAATTTCTTGCGATTTGGTTGCAGCAACCTCTTGTGCCGCGTTAAAAGATAACCTGGCCGCTTGGTCGCGCCAACTCGGTTCGACAAGGAATGCAGTCAAGAGCCCCGCAAGACTTAAAATAAAAATAGGTCCTATCATTTGGAACCAGGTAAGCCCGGAATATTTCAGGGCAATACCAACGGTGGCCGCCGCGGGGGAAACGATGACAGCCATGGCGTAACCCCGGCTTATGCCGGTAGATCCAAAACGAATACCGTCCTTAAGCCCTAGCTTTTTTAGGTTTTCATTGATTAGTAAATAAGAGGGGGCTACTGCACCCATCAACGAAAAAATACAGAGTATGTATGAAATAAGCAGCGATAAAATATAGGGTTGGTACAGGTGCCGGGCACGGGCATAAAAACGATTAAAAAGATCGGCGAACCGCCCCATCTGCAGGGCAATGCTTAAAAGCATCACCGCTGCCAAAAGTGCTATTAACGGACTCATTTCACCAAAAGCACCAACAAGCTGCCAGGGTTTTATATTTTGTGAAAAAGCAGCTACGGCCAAACCAGTCGAACATAACACAACAGCAACGATGCGTGTAAACTTGCTAGTAATAGGAAATACAACAACCAGTGTGACAAGTGCCGTCATTCCCCCGCAACTAACCATGGCCCCACAATAGCCCTGCATAAATTCCAACAGCCCGGCGATAACAACAAGCGCGCACAACAAAGTTCTAAATCGCGTCAACACCGACCCGGGCAAAATATTTTCCGCCCTATTTTTTTCCAGCATAAAGTACAAAAATTCCTTTCAACAACCATGTCATATTTAATTGCTTTTAAATAGCTTTTATACTACCAGTTTTCGCAGATTAATTCAAAATGAGCCTGGGGATGAGCACATGCCGGACATTCCTCCGGGGCCTCTTTTGCTTCATGCCGGTAACCACAGTTACGGCAGCTCCAGGTAACTTTTTCCTCTTTTTTAAAGACACTGCCGGCTTCAATGTTGGCCAGAAGTGCGGCAAAACGTTTTTCGTGCTGCTTTTCCGCCTCTGCAATTGCTTCAAAAACAGCGGCAATATCCTCGAAACCCTCTTCTTTAGCGATCTTGGCAAAAGAAGGGTACATTTCAGCCCATTCCTCGTGTTCCCCTTGTATGGAAGCCTTAAGGTTTTCGAATGTCGTTCCGATAACCCCGGCGGGGAAAGACGCCTGGATCTCCACGTTACCCCCTTCCAGAAGTTTAAATAAGGTTTTGGCATGTGCTTTCTCGTGGTTGGCCGTCTCCTCAAAAATGGCTTGAATTTGCCTATAACCCTCGTCCCTAGCCTTACCGGCAAAATAATCGTAGCGATTCCGGGCCTGCGACTCCCCGGCAAAAGCTGTTAAAATATTCTTTTCGGTCTGGGTTCCTTTCAGTTTCATACTTTATATTTCCTCCTTTTTTATGAAAATATTGCCTTTAAAGCATGTTCTTCACAATATATTCTAACACATACCAACAATTATAACCCCATTTGTTGCTAAAAACCAGGAAATTGAAATGGCTTGGGAAATTCAGGACAACATTTCAGTAGTTTCCGACGGCCCCGTGCCATTTTTTGTCTACTCTAGCAAAGCCGGTTTCCGGTTGCCTGATTTGACTATATTTCCCGGTATTTTTCAAACAACTGGCCCCATTTCGATTCAGAGATCCATTTCTCCACAATGCGTTTTCCTTTCCAGGGGTACCACAGCTTGTCATGATAGAAATAAGAGGCAAAGACAAAAATGTACAGCAGCGGTGTCTGGAAAAACAGCCTCTGTATTTTTTGCAGCGGGCCGAACCAAAGCAGCCCCCCCACCCTGCTGGCTGCATTATCGCCTACGGTAAAACCATAGTTGACAGCTTCGATGTCTTCTCCCACGATCTCAATTTTTTCGACCTGCCCTACGCCCAAGCCTTCTTCATGGGCAATGCGGATATACTCTATCTCCATGGGATCGAAACCCATCATCTTGGCAGCTACAGCATCAATCGCAACACTGTCCCCACTGGCAAGGATATAATCCTTTTCTACCGGTATCATCGTGCGGGGGCCGGGGCCGTTTCCGGCCGTGGTACCATCCATTATTGTAAAAATTCCGGCATGGATCTCCTGCTGCAGCCGCAAAAGATCCACCAGCGTTTGGTGAATATAGCTATGGCAGTAATGACGTTTGGTATTGGTCAGCCCCCCGAAAGCATTTTTCATGGCGCCGGTAGTGGTTGTATAGATATGGCATTTGGTCGTAGGCAGGTGAACTACATTTTTATCAAAAAAATAATCGGGGAGCTTGATCCCCTCCGGAAAAACCTGCTCCAACGCCGGAAGTTCCCATTTGGATTTATGCTCTATCCAGCGCATATCGCTGTCTTTAAAATTGTATAAAACAGGAATGTTGTATTTTTGGAAAACAGACAGGTACTTGTTAAGCCTTTCCCCCTTGTAAGCATCTGTCACCACTGTTTTGTTCTGCACACAGACAAGATCCCGGAAACCCAATTCCTGCAGCCCCAAGATAGTGCCTTCCAGCTGCCAGGGAGTTGTATTCGCACCTGGATAGGGGAAATGCCAGGAAATGTTGTTTTTTAGTATTGTACCCCTGTTTTTATCCAGACACTGCTCCACCCCGGCCATCTCCATGAGACGCAGGTGATCTTGCAGCACTGTCTGGGGGCTCGTTTTTAAAACGGCAACTCTAGCTTTCATCTGTATTTTCCTTTCTAAAAAATTTTCTTTGTAAAAGGTAAAACCCCGCAAGGCCGATGGCGACTCCCAACCACAGCGTAGAAAACCGCGTCACCAGTGTCGTGGCAGCTGCCATTTCCCGGCCCAGCCCGATCAGCAACAAGAGTGCCATGATGCTGCCTTCGGCCACCCCCAGCCCCCCGGGCAAAAGCGATAAAGCCCCCAAAAGGGAAGAGAAAGAAACTACAAAAATCGATCCCAGAATAGAGATCTCCCCGCCAAAAGCTTTTACCGCCAAAAAAATAACCAGGCCCTCAAATCCCCAGGAGATAACGCCAATTCCCACGGCAAACAGAAGACTTGGTAAAGAAAAAAGCCTGCGGGCATTTCCCTGGAATTCACGCAGAAACTCAGCACTTTTCTGCATAAAACCTCGCCAAAAAGGACATTTTTTCAGCAACCGCTCCAAATACCCAAAAAACGCATCGAAGTGGAAAACAAAAACCAGCGCCGCCAAAAAGAAAAAAATGGCCAGCAGGGCATAGAAACCATGAGCATAAACCAACACGCCGAAAGAGGCCAGGATAACCATGGATATCCCATCGCTTAACCTTTCGGCCATCACAATGGATGAGGTAACGCTTACCGGTGCCCCCATATGTTCTTTGAGCAGGTAACACTTCAAAAGTTCCCCGATTTTCCCCGGGGTGACAGCCATGCTAAGACCGCTTAAAAAAATGAGCCTGTTCATTTTTGCATCCGGGTATAACCCGGCAAGCTTCAGGTAATAGTTCCATTTAATATAGCGGAAAACATAATTAAGCGGCGCCAAAAGAAAAATAAAAGGAAGATAGCGTAAATCAAATGCCTGCCAGATCCCGACAGCACCTTTAAGATCGCCGAGCAAAAGGGTGGCCACAACTACCGCCAACCCAATAAGCAGCCCGCTTAGAAGGGGTTTTCTGTAGCCGCTGAAAGCATCCCGGGGAATATTTCCATATTCTATTTCTTTCATAACAATACTCCACCCCCTGTAGCGTAGGCATTGCACAAAAATAGGCATCCCGGCGAAAACATGTTGTTGCAGATGGGAATTTTGTTTTTGCGGAACGTTTTTAAATTCATGGCTATCGCTACAAATCCCGCGGCTGGATCGTTAGAAAAACAAAGACTTTTTGCACCGCTGCAGCTATTGACTTACAGGTTTCTAGATTATTCCTTTCGCCTCAAAATAAAGTATAACCACACAAACAACAACCCAAAGAATTATGCCGGCAAGCAAGGGCCTGTCCCGCAAAAGTACCTCCTCGGGACTTTCCCCCATTTCTTTTTTATGTACCAGAAAAAGGTAACGAAATATACCATAAATAACAAAGGGTATGGAAAGCATCAGGTATTGTGTGCGGCCGGCCGAAAAAGTGTACAACGAATAAGCCATAATCGTAGAAGAAGTAACAATGGAAATAAGCTGGTCCAGGAAAGAAACAGAATAATAAGCCAGCACCCGCCGGTGCCGCTCCCCATTGTTTTCCGTAATTACATACTCTTGCCGCCTTTTGGTCAGAGTCAGAAAAAGGGCCAGCAGCAGCGTGCAGATCAAAAGCCAAGGAGAAACACGCACCCCGATAACCACACCGCCGGCTATGGCCCGCAACAGAAATCCCAGGGCAACAGCAAACACATCCAAAATAACGACATGCTTCAGCCAGGCAGAATAAGCCAGCACCAAAAAATAATAAAGCGCAGCTACAGCCAGAAAAGACAGCCCCAGCCTAAACGCCGCATAAAAAGAAACAGCGGAAAAAACAAAAAATAAAACAAAAGCGTAGCTGATGCTTAAACGGCCGGAAGCCAGCGGCCTGTTACGTTTACGATAGTGTTCCCTGTCTACGGGAAGATCGCAGATATCATTAAAAATATAGACCGAACCGGAAAGCAGACAAAAAACCCCAAAAGCCAGGACGGTTCTAAAAAGATGTGGTGCATACAAAAAATTTTGCGAAAAGAGCAACCCGGCAAACAAAAGTAGGTTTTTGGTCCACTGCCGGGGGCGCAGCATAGTCAATATATCTATTGGCTGCGGCAAAAATGGGGTTTTCGTAGCCGTTTCGCGATCCATTGCACCTTTCAATTCCGTAAAGCACCTCCATAGCCTTCGTTCCCATACTTTCTTACTGTACTTTATTCTAACACATTACAACATAATTTGATCTTTCGTCCTTGCCGGACTGCAGAATTCCGGTTTTCAGCGGCTGCTGCTCAAAACTATAAAAACATGCTTCCAGCCAATCCCGTTTATTTCTAATAAAGGTATAATTTTTCTGTTTTAGGCTATTTTAGAAAACAAGAGGGGTGCCCGGCGCAGTTTTTGGCGCAGCCTCGCTTGGTTATTTTGTTCCTCACAGTTTGCTTTCCGGCGGCTTGCTTTTCGACAAAGGTTGGAGGTGGCTTATTGTCCTGGAAAAATTTTATAACCCATTTCTTCTCCAAGCGCAAAACAAAACGGGGATTACTGCACAAAAAAGAACCCGGCAGAAGAAATGCCTCATCAG
>JAAZMP010000167.1 GCA_012798755.1 Bacillota bacterium | reverse complement strand
CGGTTTTAACAAAGTACATAAATCTTTTTAAAAAATGGACTTTATCATCTTTACAGGCCCGGGTATATTCTACTATTCTGAGTAATCTTTCCCGGGTTTCTGGGGAGAGATGATGTTCCATCTGGCAGGCATCTTCTTCTGAGACCTCAGGGTCCAGTCCCAGAACCTCATGGAAAAAGGCATAAAGCAGCTGATGTCTTTTATAAACATCTTTTCCCACCTTTATCCCTTCTTTGGTCAGTTCTATATGGCCATACTTTTCTTGTTCTACTAAACCTTTTTCTGATAGGGAGCGAATTGCCGCTACTACGGAGGGCATTTTGACGTCCAGGGCTTGAGCCACGTCTTTTACCCTGGCTACCTTATTTTCCTGTTGTAGTAGATACAAGGTTTCCAAATAATCTTCTTCCGACTGGGAATATCTAGCCATTATCTTCACCTCCTGATCCCGCGTTATCACCTATTTTTTAAATACCGCTCACCTTTGGCTGATATTTTAAAGGTTTTAACAATTTCCTTACTACAATTTCTGGCAAAGGGACATTTAACACAAAATGTAGCGCACCCCTCACCTGTATTTTCCTCCAGGAGATAGCCCCGGCGTAAAAGCTGCATGATGCCTTCATCCACGATATCCTTTAAAATATTCAGTTCTTTTGCTAGCTGGGAGCGGGAAATATAGCCGTCCCTATTGATAATCCGCAAAATGTCCCTCAGCACTAGTATCACACCTTCTATGATTAACTAAAACCTAATAAAGAACCAACTTGAAAAATGGCAACAGCTGCCAACCAGCCTAAAGCAAAGGTATACAGGGCCATAAAGAGGGGCCATTTCAGGGAGTTCGTCTCTTTGCCAACAACACTCAGGGTGGCAATACAAGGCGTATATAATAAGGTCATAACCATATAGGATAGGGCTGTTAGCGAAGTGAATTGCAATTTTACGGCGTTAACCAATATGGCACCCTGCTCCACATATTGCCCTGCATAAAGCATGCCCAGGGTACCCACCACCGCTTCTTTAGCCGGTATGCCGGCAAATAAGGCCACAGATTCTTGCCAACTACCAAAACCGGCCGGTGCAAAAATGGGTGCTATAAAGGCACCGATGCGACCCAGGATACTCAGTTGACTATATGGTTCCACAGATGTGGGCAGCACTGCCAGTACCCATAATAGGGTGATTACTACAAATATAACTGTCCCTGCTCTTTTTAGGAACCCATAAACATTGTCCCACATGTTACGTAGAACATTTCTCAAGGTGGGTATTCGATAGGGTGGGAGCTCCATGATAAAATAGGAGGATTCTCCCTTAAACAATGTTTTGCTAAATATTTTAGCCATGATCAGGCCTACCAGAATGCCGAATGTATAGAGGGAAAAGAGTATCAACCCGCCATGCCTGGAAAAAAATGCGGCAATGAATATGGAATAAATGGGCAGTTTGGCTCCGCAAGACATGAAAGGTGTGATCAGGGTGGTAATCATTCTATCTTTTTTGTTGTCCAGGGTTCTAGCGGACATAATGCCGGGGACATTACAACCAAAACCAATGATTAAAGAGATAAAAGCTTTGCCCTGTAGTCCCAGTCTGCGCATTAAATCATCCCAAACATAGGCAGCCCGGGCCATATAGCCGCTATCTTCCAGGAAACTGAGCAGCAGATATAATACTAAAATCAGGGGCACAAATTCAACAACCGCCCCGACACCATTAATAACCCCGTCAATCATAAAAGATGTAAACAGGCCCGGGGCGCCCAAGTAAACTAAAAACATCGCCAGTAGCCCACCCAGACCATCTATCAAATCGGCTGCTAACCCGCCTAATATTTCCTCACCGAGTACAAATGTGAGTTGAAAAACAATGAGCATGATGCCGGCAAAGATGGGAATGCCTAGATATTTGTTTGTGAAAATTCTGTCTATTTTATCTGTAAGAGTAACTGTTTCTTCTGCCGGTCTTTTAATAGTGCCATCCACAGCCTTGTTGGCGAAGGAATATTTGGCATCAATTATTTCCAGTTCAAGATCATCATTTTTGTGGTCTTGATGAAATTTTTCTATGTAATCCGTTAAATTTTGATCAAGATGAGGGGACTGTTTGATGTTATTAAGTATCTCCTGGTCTCCCTCAATAATTTT
>JAAZMP010000166.1 GCA_012798755.1 Bacillota bacterium | reverse complement strand
GCCTGGCCCGCCCCGGAGATATGGGATTCGATGTTATACACCTTAATTTGCATAAAACTTTTGCTGCTCCCCATGGCGGTGGTGGGCCGGGTAGCGGTCCTGTCGGCGTAAAAGACAAACTTGCCGATTTTTTACCTTTGCCTTTAATCGAAAAAAATGAAAATGGCTATTATCTGGATCATGATCGTCCCTTGAGCATAGGTAAAGTTCATAGTTTTTACGGCAATTTCGGCGTTGTTGTCAAGGCCTATACTTATATGCGTATGATGGGCGCCGAAGGGCTTAAACAGGCCAGCATGGATGCTGTTTTAAATGCAAATTATCTTATGCATCACCTCAAAAAAACTTACGATCTTCCTTTTGACGGGATTTGCAAGCACGAATTCGTTCTTTCTGCCCGTCGCCAAAAAAGAAAAGGAGCGGGCGCCGGTGATATCGCCAAGGCACTTTTGGATTATGGTTTTCATCCGCCCACCGTCTATTTTCCTTTGATCGTGGAGGAGGCGCTGATGATAGAACCAACGGAAACGGAAGGCAAAGAAACCCTGGATGGGTTCATCCGTGCCCTGGAATCCATAAACGATCAGATTGAAAAAGATGTGCAAAAGGTCCTGGATGCCCCGCAAACTACCGTGGTTGGGCGTCTGGATGAAGTGCAGGCTGCACGCCGTCCCAAGCTCCGTTGGACCTAGAGGTGGGTGCCAATACCGGTTATTCTTTAAAAGAATTACTTGCAGAGGCCTGGGAGATCCGGCGGGCTTTTTTCCCTCCACAGGTAGAGTTCGTCACTCCTTTCCGTACGCTGGCGGTGAGCTCAACCGGCGAAAAATGTGCTTTGAACTGTTCCCATTGCGGGGGGTATTACTTAAGGGGCATGGCTACTCTTGAGGAAGCTCTGCAGCACAATAAACAAAAGATCACCAGTTTTCTTGTCAGCGGCGGCTATAATTTACAGGGGGGAGTTCCTCATTTTGCACAATGGGAAAAAATCGTAAAGCTTTCCTGCCGCGGCGCTCTTAATATGCATACGGGCTTGGTAACAGAAGAGCAGGCCCGAAAACTATCCCAGGTTGCCGACGTGGTTTCCTTTGATTTTATCGTCGATAATCAGACCATAGAAGAGGTGTACGGGCTTTCCGCCTCCGGTCAGGATTTTATTGATTCTTTACAGGCCTTGTGTCGTTACACAAAAGTTGTACCCCACTTGTGCCTGGGGCTTAAGGGAGGGCAGATGCAGGGGGAATTTAAGGCCCTGGAAAAACTGAAACAAGAAAAGGTAGAAGCCATTTGCTTCATTGTTTTTAGGCCAACCCCGGGTACGCTTTTTGAATCTTGTGCTCCTCCTTCCTTGGAGGAGGTGGGATCTTTTTTAGCTAAGGCCCGGATCATGTTCCCTGCCTTACCGCTTTACCTGGGCTGTATGCGCCCGGGTGGCCGCTACCGAAACACCTTGGATCAGCTTGCCCTGCAAGCAGGTATAAATAAGATCGTCCAGCCTGTCCCCGCGGCGCGGCGCTTGGCAGCGGATCTGGGATTGATCGCAATCAAAGGGGAGGAGTGTTGTTCGTTATGATTCGCCTTTCTGCGGGAACTGCAGCAGCATTGGGTTTAAGGAAAATCCGCATGGATGTTTCCCCTACAACAGCTTACCTTTTCTACGGAAAAGAATGCACAGGAAAATGCGCGTTTTGCCCCCAAGCCCAGGGAGGCAGGGGGGCAAAAAACCAACTGGGAAGAATATCCTGGCCGGTTGTGGCTTGGGAAGAAATCCTGACAGCTATGCCTCAAGCTGCCGAAAACGGTCTCAAACGCGTCTGTATGCAAAGCGTAAGGCAAAATAAAAACTTGAAAGCCTTCTTGGAAACGTTACAGAAAATAAAAGATGTTTCCAATCTTCCTCTGAGCGTTTCCATGTGGATCAACAATAAGAAAGAGGCAGCCGAAATTTTTGCCGCCGGGGCGGATCGCCTAAGCATAGCCCTTGATGCCGTCAACCCCGGCATTTACAGTTGCGTAAAGGGCGGCGATCTGGCAAAACGCATAGACCTTCTTTTAGAGTGTGCACATCTTTGGCCGGAGCGTATGAGTACCCATCTTATTTGTGGCCTGGGGGAAAAGGAAGAAGAAATCTTAGCACTTATAGCAAAACTTTTGGCTGAAGGAATCACGGTGGGCCTTTTTGCTTTTACCCCTTTAAAGGGGACGCCGCTTGTAAACCGTAGGCCTCCGGCATTGGATGTTTACCGGCGCATCCAGGCGGCAAGTTTTCTTTTAAGAAAAGGTTGGCTGGATTTTTCCTCCCTTACTTTTACGGAAGGGCGACTGGTTTCCTTTGGTTTGTCTGTATCGCGTTTGCAGGAATATCTTCGGGAGGGAGAGGCTTTTCAAACCAGCGGTTGCCCGGATTGCAATCGGCCTTATTATAATGAAAGGCCGGGGGGTGTTATTTACAATTACCCCCGGCCATTGACGGACAAAGAAGAAGTAACGGCCCTAATGGTTCTTTGGCAAAGTTTAAAGGAAGGAACTGATAATCATAGTGGAAAAATGGCGCTTAATAAGTGATCCTCCCCTACCCGGGGAAATAAACATGGAAAGAGATTTGCAGATCATGCAAGAGGTGTCTTCCGGCCAAGCTCCCCCTACACTGCGTTTTTACCGTTGGTCTCCTCCGGCCCTATCGTTGGGGTTTTCCCAAAATGTGGAAAAAGTTGCTGATCCGGATGCTTGCCGTCGTTTGAATATCGACATCGTACGGCGGCCCACGGGGGGGCGTGCTGTTTTACACCATCGGGAACTGACCTACAGCATAACCGTACCGGAAGATCACAGGCTTATTCCACGTGGGATCATAGCATCTTACAAATTTTTGAGCCAAGGGCTTTTATCAGCTTTTAAGCTTTTAAATATTGAAGCTTCTTTGGCGCACGGAAGCAAAAGAGGCCGAAAGCCGGTTCCCGGGGCTTGCTTTGATTCTTCATCAGCATACGAAATACAAGTTAAAGGGAAAAAAGTAATCGGCAGCGCCCAACTGCGCCGTGGAGGCGTACTCTTACAGCATGGTTCTATTTTGCTGGAACTGTCTGCGGATTTGTACTATCAGATTCTTAAAAAACCCGAAAGAAAAATCAAAGCTGCTGCTTATTTGCGCTTACTGCAAAGGAGTGCGGCAGGGCTTTTGGATCTTGGCTATCGTTTAGACGAAAGAGATCTGGAAAAGGCCCTGGTGTCGGGCTTTTCTCAACTTTTTGGGGCCGAATTAAGGGAAAAAGAATTTGTTTAGATTTTCCTGATTCCCTTAATAACCATTTATAATATTTGAGATGTTGAAAGCGGGATCAATACATATAAAGGGGGATTTAAATATGGCAGTAGAAGTATTCAAAAGTACAACTAAATTAACCGAAGGGGTGAAGGTGGAATGCACCGCCCGAAACCACTCCCTTGTATTGGACGAACCCAAAGAATTGGGTGGAACGGATACGGGAATGAACCCTTTGGAAGCTGCATTATGCGCACTGGGAGCTTGTAAATGTATCGTGGCCAGGCTTTTTGCCAAGGCCCATGAGATAGATCTGCAAGATTTCAAAGTAGATCTTGAAGGTGACTTGGACATGGATGGAGTTATGGGTAAAAATAAAGATGCTAAAATTGGGTTTTTGGAGATCAGATCCAAGGTATATATTAAATCCGGCTCACCAAAAGATAAAGTTGAAGAGTTTGTTAGATTTATTGATAAAACTTGCCCGGTTGCTGCCTCTTTGGCTGACTCACCAAAAATGGTTACAGAACT
This sequence comes from Bacillota bacterium, assembly GCA_012798755.1. Lineage (GTDB taxonomy): Bacteria > Bacillota > Dethiobacteria > DTU022 > UBA8154 > UBA9862. The sequence goes on along the minus strand of JAAZMP010000166.1, from coordinate 406 downwards.
TACAATTGAGAAATAAAAATAATGGTACAAATTTAGTTCCTTCCGGATAATTTTCAGGGCCTTAAATACATTTAAAAATAATGGTTGAGCCCGCTTTCAACGATCAAAATAAACAAGTTTTTAGTTTGTGTGTTGGGAGGCGAAAAAATGGCTGAAAAAACAGTAGAAAAGAAACCGCACAGAGTGCTGGTAAGCGGTCCTATTCCTGTAGAAGGGGTTGCGCTGTTGGAAAAAGTGGCCCATGTAGAGGTGCTTGTTAACCCTGCCCCGTCACAGCTTAAGGAGGCTATAAGCAGTTACGATGCCCTGTTGGTCAGCGATGGTACAGTAGTAGATGCTGAAACGATTGCTGCCGGCAGGCAGCTAAAGGTAATTGGGCGTGTTGGCATGGGGGCTGACAATATTG
>JAAZMP010000165.1 GCA_012798755.1 Bacillota bacterium | reverse complement strand
GATTACCTCTGTTCAATAAAAGGTGTGGCAAGTGGTATTGTGCTAGCCCAAAGCACATCAAACAACATGAAGGCAGAACTGGTAGTAAAAACAATCAACAAGGCTAAAAGTCGCTGGAACCTACCCATCGGCTGTATTCATCATAGCGATCGAGGAAGCCAATACACCTCGGAAATAGTGGTAAAACTACTAAAAAAACATGGCATTCTACAAAGCTTCTCTAGGGCTGGCAAACCTGGGGATAATGCCTGGAGCGAAAGCTATTTTGCAAATTTGAAAAAAGAAGCTGTTCACTGGCGGCATTTTCGAACACGTGACGAGGCAAGGCAAGCCATCTTTGCATATACAGAGGGGTTTTATAATACCCGTCGTGTCCAAAAACGCTTAGGCTGACTTAGCCCACTGGAGTGGCTAAATAACCACTACATGTTGGTTTCAGAAAGTGTTGCTTAAGAAGTGTCCGGAAAAGTGTTGACTTCCCGATCCCACCCCATCATAGTAATAAGATCGCAAAAATTTGGAACGTAGGTGCGATAGCTAATAATCGTAGCTTTGCGGTATTCATTTTCTTCCAGAAAGTTCCGAAACTGATTAAGTTTCTGTCTGTTTGATAATGTTAAAGATACATAGGGCAAAGTGGCAACACTTCTTTTATTTGCAGTATAAGATGATGCCACTTATTATTACAATCAATTTAGTGAACACATAAACAAGGTAAGCACATAATTTCTTTTATGTTCTGCAGTACATAAAGGAAAAAATTGGTTATTCTCAAACACGCCAAAGGGTGCTAGGGCCAGCGCCATCTATTACAGCCTGATTGTGAGTGCAAGAGAAAACGGCCTGAACCCATTTGAATATTTAACATGGATTTTTGCAAATGCCCCTAATTTGGGAAGGGCAGGTTACATAACTTCAGTTACAGACTTTCTGCCCGGTAACGCAGCTATCCCAGAAAAGATATTCACGCCCCAACCGGGTAATCCAAATCCAAAAAAATTCGCCTGGGAGGAAGACTGATATGGGTAAAAATATTGATTATATGATGGAACTGGTAAATGAATATCTGTTAGGCAAAATCCCCCGGCATATATTTGAACTAGATTTTGAGACAGAGATCCTAGACCGTTACAAAAAAATGGTGCGGGAGGACAGGAATTATGCCGAATATTTCTATGACATGCTTTCGGAATATGGGGTAGATGTGGGTGATGGCCTGTCGGATACAGAATTTAAAAAGCTAATCAGAAGACAGTATAAAAAGGTCAAGGGCATTGCCGAAGATGGTTTTTGGTAGTGCCTGTATTTATTAGGTACCGGTTTGGTTGACGCTTACTAGAAAACAGCAGTCCACAGTGGCTTAATGACATGATCCAGGAAATGCGGGAGAAAATGTACGGGGCGAAAGGTGCTAGCCAAACCACGGCACCAGTTAAAAATGACTAGATAACCGTTTGTCACGACAATTAAAGAAAATACCCCAAGCCTTGACAGCAACTTGCTCTCAGGGTTTTTTCTATGGAGGTATTACTATGAAATGTATATCCTGTCGCTTTGCCACCGTTGATGAAACCGCCAGTGATAAACACTGGAAGGCTTACCAGTGTGGCAATCCAAAGAGCGAGTACCATAAATCTTTAATCAACATATCCGAAAACGGTGACAAACATAAACGGATCTCCTGGTCCGGCTGTGAGCGTGGCGAAAGGAAGGTGAAACCTATTGCCGAGAAAACCCAAATCGCCTTGCCGCCATCCCGGTTGTCCGGAGCTAACGGAAGCCAGGTTCTGCCCCAAGCACATGCAGGAATATAACCGGTGCTACAACCGGAAAGAGCGGCCCAAGTATTCCAAACAACTCTACAACTCTGCCCGGTGGCAGCGACTACGGAAGCAAGTGCTATCGGAGCATCCCCTCTGTGTGGAGTGTGAACGTCATGGCCGGGTTACACCTGCTACAATCGTTGACCATGTAATTCCCCACAAAGGTAATCTGGAACTGTTCTGGGATGAAGGGAACCTACAGCCGCTTTGTAAATATCATCACGACAGCAAAACCACCAAGGAAGGCCGCTGGGGTGACAAGAACAAGGTTTACAGTTATTAAGCAGAAAAAAAGCGATTCTATTAGAATAAATCGCTGTGGGTTCCCGTCCTAGTTAAAGAAAGGGTTAGGATATCCTTTTCAATTTTATATATGAGCAACCAATCAGAAGTAATGTGACATTCACGGTGGCCACCGTAATTACCGGCAAGTGGGTGGTCAAGATATTTTTGAGGAAGCGGTTTCTCCTGGACAAGAATATTTAACACTTCCTCAAGCAGTTTTACATCATAGCCCCGTTTGACAATAGCTTTATAATCCCTTTTAAACCGGCTGGAGTATCTAATTTTTAGCATTCAGATTCTCCATCAAGGCTTCAACACTATCAAAGGCCTTGCTCATATTGCGGTTGTTATTAACATCATCGATGGCGGCCCGGGTTTCTTCATTTGGGACATCAAGGCGAAGATCAAAAGGAATGCCGCCATAACGAACAGAGTAGCGTAAAAACATATTCATAGCCGTGGACATGTTAAGGCCCAGCTCGCTAAAGATGGCCTCCGCCTTACGCTTGATTTCCTTATCGACACGAACATTGACGTTGGTTGTACCAGCCATAATCTCAGCTCCTTTCCATACTTATATTGTAAAGCATTGTACGCAAATTATCAATAAATGATACCAGAATGTTTTACCACGTACTGGAATGTCATATCCATGGAGGGGGTAGTAAATCGTCGGAAACAGGAGCAAACAAGAGCGGCGGCGAGGCTTCGTGTGGGAAATCGCATAATTCCAGATGGGGGTCTAGGGGGATAAACCTTGATGACCCGTGAAATACAGCGATTTTAAACAGGTTAAGAAGGAGGTGCCATTTTGGAGATACAAAAACTACCGCTGGAGAAATTAAACCCGGCCAAATATAACCCTAGGAAGGATTTAAAGCCTGGCGATCCGGAATACGAGAAGCTCAAAAAATCCATGGAGACCTTTGGCTATGTGGAACCTATTGTGTGGAATAAAAGAACCGGTCAAATCGTAGGAGGCCACCAACGCCTTAAAATATTACAGCATCAGGGTGCAACCGAAATTGAGTGTGTGGTGGTAGACCTGAATGAAACCCAGGAGAAAGCTCTAAACATAACTTTGAACAAAGTTAGTGGCGATTGGGATCTTCCCAAGCTTGCGGATTTAATCAGTGAACTGGATAACGGAATATTTGACATTACTCTAACCGGCTTTGATGCCGCTGAGATAGAAGACCTGTTTTCTAAAGTTCATTCCAAAGAAGTTGAAGAGGATAAATTCGATTTATCTGCGGCGCTAGAGAAAGCAACTTTTGTGGAGCGGGATGATATTTGGACAGTGGGTAGACATCGTTTAATGTGTGGGGATGCAACCAATGCGGAAGATGTGGCAAAGCTTACGGACGGCAGAAAAGTAAACCTAGTTGTCACTGACTTGCCTTATGGGGTTTCCTATGTCGGAGGTACGGGGCTAACCATAAAAAACGATAACCTCAAAGGTGAGGAATTCTACAATTTCATATTGGCCTCATTTAAGAACATGGCTGAAAACATG
>JAAZMP010000019.1 GCA_012798755.1 Bacillota bacterium | reverse complement strand
TTTGCCATGAGAAATGCCACATTGTCGCCGCTGTTTATGCCCTTATCAGCAACAACAATAATTCTTTCCAGTCCATATGTTTTACGGGTTTCTTGAAGCAGCGGCATCATTGTTTGGCTGTCATGGGTATTTCCCCGAAAAAGACGATAGGTAACGGGGATGGCATCCTCATCAAGAAGCAGCCCCATTTGAACCAGGGGATTTCGAGTGTTGTGTTTACAAAAACCTTTGCGCCGGAAATCATCCTCTTTATCGATTTCAAAATAGTAGTTTGTAACATCATAGAAGACCACCTGGGTCCTGCGCTTGTAGCTAGCCCGAACCTGCTCGTGCAGATGAAGAAGTAGCTCTTCCCGGAATGCTGCAAAATAGTCCAGGGCACGATAAACATCATACCAGTCGCAGTTAAAAGAACCAGCCAGGTTCTTTTTTTGAAGGAAGCTGGCCATCTTTGATCCGGGAGCAAGTACACGGGTGTAAACTAAAAGTTGCATAACATCATTAAGTGAATAGTCAATGGATTTGCTTCGCTGGCGGTTAATGAGAAACTGGTCAATCTTTAGCTCATGATAAATTGAACTCAAAGGCAGGAACCCCAAATGATACATAGCATCTTCATCCTCATCCATGGGTTCATCTGCATAAACAGATCCTAAAAATATCTCTTTTTTAGCTCTCTCTTCCTTCATTTCCTGGTTGCGAATGCGGGCAACCTTTTCAAAATGCGCTACCGGGTCTTCGTAGCGATCCAGATACTCGTCTACATATCCTAGATTTTCTATTACCCGGTGTTTTGTTTTTTTGGTTACTGGATCTCTGTAGCCGTGAACGAAGCTAAGGTTAATTCGGCCGTTTTTCTGTTTCGTCTTTTTAAGAAACATACGGCAAACCACCTTTCCAATGCTATCTAATTATACCATGATATACCACTATATACAACCTAAAAAAGAATTAAATTTGACAAAAAAATAACGCCCAAATGGCGCAATGTCGGTGTTCTTTTAACCTGTTGAATGTTAGTTAACTGTTAAACGAGCGATAACAATAATCAGTGTGTTCCTGCCCGGATATCCTTTAACGAAGTTTGCCAAACCTGAATTTTTGAAATGGCCCTAACCATGTGGGGCAAAAGGCAAAATTATGCTATAATAGTTACGAAAGTATGGGGAAAAAAATGCAAATAGGAACGACTTAATCTATTCCTGTGATGGGGAACAGTGATAGAAAAAAATGATGGAAAAAGAGGTTTAGGATTATGCAGACCTATAAATTGGATTCAAACGAAGCTGACAATATCAGGGATTTATTGAAACGATTAAAGGTCAGTGCAGAGAGAATTACGATAGATTTAAAACAGAACACATTAGAAGTGCAAACAGAAAAACAAAAAGGCTCTGATCTGCTAAATTTTTGCGGGGTCATAAGCAAGAAAAGGGCAAATGAACTCATTGAGCATATTTCCAAATCCCGCGAGGAATGGGGTTCAGGGGAAATAAATCAATGAACGGTTACTTATTCGATTCCAATATTATCATTGACCTATTGGCGAATGAAACAACAGTCAGGAACTTTATCCTTAAGGCGCATGAAGAAAATAAACCAATTTATTTTTCAACGGTTTCGGTATGTGAGATTTATTCAGGAAGTGATAACGGGGAAATAGAAATCCTGGACAAACTGTTTACCGCCGATAAATGTATAGAAGTATCCCTGGCAATATCCCGGGAAGCTGGCATCCAGCGAAGAAGTATTTTACGAAAAAAACAAAAAATTAAAACTCCGGATGTAATAATTGCTGCAACTGCAAAATGTCATAATTTGTGTTTAGTTACGAGGGACAAAGATTTTAGGATGTTGAAAGATTATTTTGCTGTTTTGATTTAGTGATTTAAGATTAATTTAAAAACACCCACAGCTAGCAGGCAGCTAGCAACCGATCATACAAACCCTCTAACTAAGGCAACTTGCAAGCCTTAAGCCTATGACTGGAGGCCAAGAAGTCGCAAGTTCAAATACTGTCTCCCCAACCATGGTTACCCTGGGGTTTTTAACAGCTATAAGCGATTACTTATGGCTGTAGGATGCAAACAAGATACATTCAGATCAAGTGTCGCCCGGTATAATTTGATCCGTGTCTGATTTTAAGCCCGTGCCAAGGCCTTGCCAAAATCTACTGCGGC
>JAAZMP010000220.1 GCA_012798755.1 Bacillota bacterium | reverse complement strand
CTCATATGTATTATAATTTTCTGATGACAAATATATTTTTAATGCGGATACAATATCCTTTTCATCATCGCAAATCAATACATTATACATTTGTATATCCCTCCACACCCCTGTATCATTTCTTCTAGGTTCATATTCTATTATGCATGTTTTTATTTTAAAAACCAATGGGTAAACTCCTTAAGAATTTCTTAAGATTGAATTTGATCATAAGCCGATTAGCTGAAAAAAATAACAGGCCGATTGAAGTAGGATTACCTTTCTCTTCAATCCAGCCTGTTTGCTTCTAATTATACGCCAATTTTAACTCTTATCGGTTTGTAAAACATGTATATGACCTCTTTGTACATAGTCATTACTGTTCATCATCTTAATGAATATATCAACAATGTTTGGATCAAACTTTTTACCTGCTTGCTTTTTAATTTCGTTAACAGCTTCATTACTGGTCATGCTTTTACTGCCCAGCTCACGTGTCAATATTTGATAGCTTTCTGCTATGGCAATAATCCTGGCTAGTTTGGGTATCTCCTCTCCCTTGAGGCCTCTTGGATAACCGGAACCATCCCAGTACTCGTGATGTGTCAGAATTATTTCCGCTAAATCCAAGGTATCATTAAAAGAGTTTAGGATTCTGTATCCGGTAATAGGATGCTGCATAAATTCTGCTTTTTCCTGTTCAGTGAAGTTGTCATACTTTTCAAGCAGGCTTTTTTTCAGCGTAATTTTCCCTATATCGTGTAGAAAGCCAGCCGCTTTTACCCTATTTATTTCATCTTCCGGTAGATTCATTGCTAAAGCAATATTGGCACAAATCTCAGCCACATTTTTGGAATGTTCTGCTTGCATACTGCTCTTGCTGTGTAGGGTTTTAATAATGGTTTTAACTGTATCAGTTTTAACTTTTTCGCGGTCCAGTGTTTTAGCGGCATACATAAGGTCTTCAGCATTTTTTAATACTTGTAACAAATCTTGCTCTGCACTTATTTTAGTGTCGCAGCCCATTGATATGCTGCCTCTTATGGCTTCCACCTTTACCTTGGAAAACTCATCCTGTACCCTTTGAATAATCTCTTTTGCTTGTTCATTACCGGTTTTAGGCAATAGTATTGAAAACTCATCGCCCCCTACTCGGGCAATGACGTCATCAGCTCTGCATACTTTTTTCAATACTTCCGCCATCCTATTTAAGAGCTGGTCGCCAGCATCATGTCCAAATATATCATTCATCAGCTTTAAGCCATTCATATCTCCAACGATTACCGAAATAGGAAGATTACTTTCCGTATCCAACCTTTTTAGCTCTTCTTCAAAAAACATACGGTTATAAAGACCGGTCAAGGAATCGTGGAAGCTCAGATATTCCAATCTGTTTCTCTCTACGTCCAAAGCTTCAAGTGCTTCTCTACGCTCTTTGGCATGCCAAACTCCATTCATCAAAGCAGTAATTTGATATACATCATTGTAATCATAGTCAGTTTCCTTATTAGCAAAACCAGCTACTGCAACAATCTCACCGTCCAATATAACCGGTACTGACATAAAGCTGTATAAGGGAACATGGCCTTCTGGATAACCCTTTTTCATTTCATTGGGCTGCTCATAGTTGTTTAAAATTATGGGTTTTCTTTGCCGAACAACCTCTCCCCATAAGCCTGTATTCTCAAGTTGGTATCTGGTTTGTTTGTCCACCATTGTGCATTCATCCATTACATCTTTGGACCATGAATACAAAGTAAGCTCCTGATTTTCTTCTTTATATAAATAAATGTAGCCAATTTTACTTTCAGTCAATTCCAGAGATTCATTCAAGGCATAATCAAGCTGATCCTGGATAGTGTCAAAATTACGGCTTAATATATCTACAAGTATCATATTGCGGCGCAAGTTCTTTTCTATTAATCTATTGCTTTCATATACTTTAGTCACATCTTCAATTTCGGCACCTACACCATGCTTACCATTTTCCAAACGTACAGGAAACTTTGTAACCCTAAAAATCCGGTCCTTACAGCTGACTTCACTGGCTAATATGGACTTTTTCTCTAATACTTCCAAATCAGTTCTGCG
>JAAZMP010000209.1 GCA_012798755.1 Bacillota bacterium | reverse complement strand
TACACCTCGTTGGCGGCAAACAAAAATAGTTTCCACCGCATATTATCTGATTTTCAGAAATCCTAAATAACTCATCAAAATATTTTTGTGTTGGCAAAATATCCCACTTCACGCTATCTTTGTTCTGATCATACTTCCCATTCCTCCCTCCCCCTCCATTAACCAATCTATTTTTTAAGCCATATGGAGGGTCAACAATGGCTAACGAAAACTGTTTATCCTTAAATGTTTTCATTACTTCCATACAATCAGCATTGTATAGTTTGATGTTTCCTAATATATCTGTCGGTTTCATTTCTTTATTTTTTAAAATGGTAAATCTTGAGCCACCTCGCCATTATCAGGTACTAACTCCATCGTGTTGGCTAACTCAACTGCAATGTCATAGCACATTGAAACTTTGTAATAGCTTGCGTTTGATGTCGTTCTGCAATCAGCAAACAACTTCTCCATTGCAGATTTAACAGATGCCTTTTGCGCTCTGTTTGGTTCATTCTTGAATAGCTTGTCTGCCACCTGTTTTGGTGTTATATATGTCGCTCCACCAATGCCAAAGATGGCTTCTTTTTGAAGTATCATCTCATTGATTACCTCCTCCATATCTTTTGTTGCTAAGCCATCTACAAAGTCAAATGAGTTGTACCACATCTGCCAATCCTCTTCAGGCTCTGCATTTACGCAAAACTGCAACCATATGTCATAAATTTCCTCAAACGATGTGTGCTTAGGTTTTGTCTTCATCTCAATTGCATAAAACCTACGCTCTTCTTTGTCCTGAATGAAATCCCCGATATCATCATTTGATGTGAAGATATAATTACGCTTACACTCAATTGATTTAACGCTCTGATATTTTCTGTTGTACCTTGCGCTGCTCGAGGTTAACGCTTGCTTGACAATATTGTATGATTTGCTTGCTTCCTTTGGTAAGCTCTCATCTATCATAACTGCGTTGTATAACGCCGCCAATGGCAAATCATGCGCTCCATACTGCAATTCATGAGGCAAGCTACTCTCATATTTTCCAGCATTCTCAAATTTATCCCCATTTAATATTGCTACCAATGTACGTGCAATGGTTGTTTTGCCTGTCTGCTTTTGCGTACCCCAGAAATAAATCGCTTTGTTCATTGAAGGATTATGATTTTTGTGCCTTGTCTGGCAAACAAAATACCTGAGTGCATCAATATCCTTGTCGCTAAAGCCCCAAATAGATTTTGCCTTTTCCGATGCTTCCTTGAATTTAGCTTTATCTTTTTTGATGTTGAATAATTTCTCTACCTGCCTGTCCAGGTTACGCTTGCACGTTACTGTTTCCCACGTGTATTCTGAAATGTCCTCCACCTCTTTCGTCAACTTATCAAACCTATCTAACCTTTGACAATGATAGAAGAAGTTGGCAAGTCTCGGAAATGTCTCAATCTTTTTCTTGTCCTGGAAAATTGGCTCATTTACTGTTTTGATAGCAAGTTCTTTAAGCTTTTTCTTCAACTCCTCCTGGCTACTCACCTCCAGGGTCTGCGCATACGCACTCAAGCCTCCAGCATGCACCGTATCAATAATTGAAGGATCAGGCAATTGCTGCACTGTGTGACCTAATCTTTCAAATAGATCAATGTATGTCTCTCCATCCATTTTTCGCCACCCCATTGCTTCCGCCAGTTTCTTCAAATCATGCCCTGAAGATAAAATGTGTCCACTATCCGTGTCGTACCCATTTTGCTTACTCATATAATCACCTCCTTCTCTTTATTCTTCTTTGCAAACCATAAATCTAATATATCATCACCCTCGCTAATCAAGCCACTCTCCACAGCCCTGTCAACTGATAAATCCATTTGCCTATTTGTAAATATACGTGTCTTTTGCTCCCATTTCTCAAACTGTCCGTTATCGGGAAAAACCATATCCAGGCGTGGTAACTCATTCAACCTTTTAAGATTTAACATCTCACTCCCTCCGCTTGCAACCCATGTATATTCGGGCATAAACACGCTCATTAATATAGCTGTTTTCTCACTCTCACAGAGTGCAACAGGTTTATCAGGTGTTGTTAAGTGAAGCCCGAAAAAACATTGCCGATAATTGAAATCATCTTTTATTCTGCTGTGGAGAAACCAGCTATTGCGCTCTTTTATCCTTTTACCATTCGGATGGTAATACATCACCTTTCCTGTTCTAATATTACCTCTTCTGTCTTCTTGCCAAAATATCGTGCCACCCCCCTTTGCTGTACCGATGTTATAATCGGTTCTTAAGCTGTCGGCTTTATCTATGCCAAATAGTTTAACTAACCACATATAAAAGATATTCGTCTTGT
>JAAZMP010000164.1 GCA_012798755.1 Bacillota bacterium | reverse complement strand
CCGTCCAGCGTTCCAGTCACATTCGGCCATCTAATCCGATGGGATTCGGCCACCTCGTGAAGTGATCTTAGTCTAACAAGATCAACTCAGTTTGACAACACATAACAATGCATTAGGACGGGGTTTATTATCAATCAGTTCGGCCATCGCCGTCCTCCGAATTGTTGTGCTTCAACCGGTTACTCAAACGGAGACGATAACCCAATATGGTCACGCTCACACCGAGAAGGAAAGCCAGCAGACCGATGAGCACATAACCAAGGCCTCCCTTCTGATCAAAGATTCCGGCAGCGGCGCCAAAATAGACATACTCGCTCTCAGGCATGCCTGCCATAATGCCCGGCATGGCCAGGGATAGCCCTACAATAAGCAGCAAACAGGCAGCGGCATAGGATGCCATAACGATGCGGCCTTTGCGAATCCGCTTTTGCCGCTCTATCTCCTTTGCACGCCGCTTTACGGCCAAGACACGTTCCTCAGTATTCCGCACCGGTGATCCCCTCCTGTTCCAACCGTATTCGCAACGAGCGTTTACCACGATACACCAAATCCGCCACCTGCTTTTCACTTTTCCTCATAACGTCAGCGGCCTGGGCATGGCGCATGTTTTCAAAATAGACGAGGTACAGCGCTTCACGGTAGTCGGGATTTAGCTGCTCCATGCACAGATGCAGAATACGATTGCGTTCTTCCGTTTGGATAACTTCTTCGATAAGCGAACCGCTCTCCGGTTCTTGCCCCAAATCTTCAAAACCGAAGCAGCGGCGCAGGCGGTTTTTAGCGACAAACCGCAGGGCAAGGTGGCGTGCCGTTTTGTAGAGATAGGCCTTGAAGTTTTCCCGGATTGGGGGCTTTTTTACGGTGAGGTAGGCAAACGCTTCAATCATCAGATCCTCCGCGTCGTTTATATCATGGAGATAACCGTTTATGTAAAAAGTTAAGCTGTTACCATAGCGCTCCATCAGCGCGGTCAACCCGCTCTCGTCGCCTTCCAGATAGCGGCGGTAGAGGGTTTCGTCGGTTATCATCCCGGTGCCCACCACCTTTTGTATAGTGATGCAATCTGTTTTTCTTTGCCCAGCTAAAACAATCAAAATAGGGTTCTTTGGAGCGAGTATAGCACAAAAACTGCGGTTTTTTTCATGCAGTTTGATGTTATTTGGTTATATCTATCTTTAATTCTGTGATTAGGCAAAAACTAACTTTACACTGGTCAAGCAGAACTTTTTAATTACACACGACAACACACCATCTTGTCCCGCCAAGCTTTTAATAAGCGCCCTAATCATATTCCGCCTATTATCCCCCGGCTTCCCGCTGATTCGCAATTACCTTTAACCTTGCCTTTGCTGTACAACAAACATAGAGAGCTGTAAAATAGCAGCCAAATTTAAAACAAACGCTCACCTTTAACATCATTTGGGGATGATAACTGCTGGCTGGCCCCACAGAAGCAAAGCCCCCATCCCCATGGCTGGTTCATCAGGTGAGCCATGTTCCTTGGGCAATCATATCTATTGGTTTATTTTTTTGATTTTATTTTTGGGCGGGCATAAACCCTGAATACATTAACACCAAAGCAAACTATAATCCCCTAAGTATAGTCTCCCAGTCACCGGGAAAACCCAGGCATTTTAATTCCACTATTTTATATTGTTCTATCAAGGCTGCAAGCCGCGTAACAAAGTGCTCCCAGGCATCTCTCTTTTTTAACAACCTGCCTATTATATAAATGTTCGCGAACACTGTATCATTCTTTATTCCAATCCTTCCGGCCTTTCTATATAATTTCGGGGTAATTGCCAATTTTTTATTATACAACCTACCATAGTGGGCACATATGTTGCGTAGCGTGGAAAGAGAGTGCAACCAGGTCCTTACAAATTCACCTTTTGTGTTGTAGTATTTTCTAGCAATTTCATCCTTATCTTCATCTAGCAAATTACTATACATTTTCGATAAAACCCCGAAAGTGGTCAGTTCAATAACAACCCAAATTGGAAATACCCCGCCATAATTGCGCTTGTGGTGGCCTACAAATACTTCATCACTACGATTAATTTCGTTTTCAAGGTCAATTAGCATATCTGTGTGGTAATCTACATTTCTAAAATTTTGACTGTCTTTATAACCCAACGCGCCATATTTATGGGCTATCAGATACGCTATATGGGTTCTAAATGCAATTTCTATGTCTTCCAGCATGGGCAAAATAAGGTTGCGAAGTTGTTTGTCAAACTGATAAAGATTGTAGGCATCAGTAATTGAAACCCCGCGATAACTACCATCCCTAGCTTTATATGTAAGCAAATAAGCACTTAAGCGATAATAATTAATGTTTTGCAACATGCTTATAGCCGCATTTTCATCATCAATAACAAGACCCCTTGATCTTAAAATCTGGACTTGTTCTTTAAAGGTCGTAGGTTTTTTTATATCACCCATAAAACCCTCACCCAAAAAAAGTCCCACCCTGGTCCGCATTGTGAAGAGGCGTGGTGGGCTCTGTTATTATTATAATATGATAATTTTACCTCCCTGTCAATCATTTTAACCTATTTTTATATATATCGCCCGTTTAACAGTTGGTTGATCTTTTGATCGACTAGTAAATCCTGATACTGCGCCTTTTTGGCGTTGTTTTTTGTCAAATTTAATACTTTTATGTGTTTTATATGGTTGTGCATAATGGTATGATTGGATAAGCTTGGAAAGGGGGGATCAGAGCGTGTTCCTTAAAACAACGGAGCAAAAAAACGGACGGATTAATATGACCTTCGTTCACGGCTACAGGGATCCAACAACTAAAAAAACAAAACATAAAGTGATAGAAAACTTGGGCTATGCCGATGAGTATCTGGAGCTCTACGAAGACCCGATCGCACACTTTAGAGAAGTTGCCCGAAAGCACACCGCTGAGATGAAAAAGGAGGAAGCCGAAAAGGAAATATTTTTAGGCTCTGTCTATGAAGACGAACTCATGGACGAAGACGAAGATGCCATGCGTCATTTGGGATTTCTGCCATTAAGCTCAATCTATCATGAACTGAAGTTGGACCGGTTTCTGATCAATCGCCAACGAAGCAGATCCATGGACTACTCGCTTAACGATGTGATGCAGCTTCTGGTGTACACACGTGTACTCGCTCCAGGATCAAAACGAGCCAGCTTCTTTCAGAAAGAAAAACTGGCGGGATCTTTTAACTGCAACTGGTTCGACGTCTACCGGGCCCTGGATTACTTTGCAGAGTTTCGGGAGGCCCTTCTCCTTCATTTACACGAGCAAGTCAGAATCAATTACGGACGCAAGACCGATGTGGTTTTCTATGATGTTACAAATTACTACTTTGAGATCGACCAGGAGGACGATTTTCGGCGCAAAGGTTTTTGTAAGCACAACACGCGTAATCCCCTGGTCCAGATGGGCCTGCTCCTCGATGCGGATGCCATCCCTGTTACTTACCGTCTCTTCGAGGGAAATACACATGATAGCCAAACACTGATGCCACTCGTACAGGAGATGCGTAATGCCTACGGGCTGGAGCGGATCGTCGTTGTTGCCGACAAAGGTTTAAACAGCGGGGATAATGTGGCATTCCTTATGGCCAAAGGCGACGGCTTTATCTTCTCACAAAAAATTCGGGGGGCCGATTCAGAGTTGCAGGCCTATGCTTTGGACCCGGCAGATTACATAGAAAAAGAAGGGGTAATCAAGACAGCAGAACAGTTGGACATGCCCGTTTTCTTGGTGAAGTCCAGGCCGTTTCCACAGAAATTTTGGGTGACCTATGCAGATGACAAAAAACGCCGGGTCCCTTTGGATGTGAAACAAATTGTCTGTTACAATGAGCTGTATGCCAGGCGGCAGAAGCATAAACGGGCTGAGGTTCTTTGCAAGGCTCAAAAAATTATAGCCTACCCTAAACGCTACAGCAAAAAAGAAGCCGGCGGCGCGCTGCGCTACGTTAAAAACATAGATTACAATCGGGAAACCGGTGAGTGCATTAATCTTAAACGCATCCCCCAGCTGGATTTGGAGCAAATTGCAGAAGATGAGAAGTATGATGGATACTATGCAATCATTACAAGTGAGATTAATATGCCTGAACATGAGGTCGCTAGGACCTACCACGGACTCTGGGAAATTGAACGGAGCTTTAAGATTACAAAAAGCAATCTCCAAAGCCGCCCGGTTTATGTTTCACTAAAACAAAGAATTGAGGGCCATTTTCTGACGTGCTATATCGCGCTATTAATCTTGAGGCTTTTGGGAAAAAAGTTAAAGGGAAAACACAGCCCCGAACAGATCATTAAATCGCTAAGGAAATATCAGTCGTGTTTTGTAAAAGACAACGTCTTCAGGGTGACCTACTATGATCCAGTGATCAGGGATATTGGCAGCGCGCTAAATCTCACCTTAAATCGGCGCTATCTAAGGCCCGGAGGGATCCGGCAACTTATTGCAAACAGCAAAAAGAGAATCTAAAATATACAACACATATGGGAAAAGCAATAACCCCCGCAAAGCCACGGCTCCCAAGGCTTACAGGGGTTATTTTTTAGTTTTCACTGTTAAAGTGAAGAATATTATATTGTATTGCTATTCAGGTCAAGTCATTCTTGCGCAAAATTTTCGGGCAGACCATATTTTTGCCGGCGCTTGCCGGCAGTGTATTTTTAGCGTACGCGATGGAATATACTTCGGCGGTAAACGATTCGCTCATTGCTGCGGTCAACCTCATCGTCGCCGCCCTCCAATTGTGGGCAAAAAGATGCCCTCATCTTATTTCAGCGGTGGAGGCATATCAGCACCATGCTCTTTCTCTTGCCACAACCTGCTTGCAGTCTTTTCCCACCTTTTTGAAACATTCATGCACTTATCCGTTAAGTCTTCAACAGATTCATGGTCCAGCAGCTGAGTCGATTGAGCACAAGTATTATTAACCATCTTTTTGAGCATCTCCGGATTATCCAGAAGGGGACAAGGGCGGAGATGATTGTTGTTAAAAGGCTGGTTTGATTGATACTCTATGAATAGGGGATTATCCAAAGCTTCCAGCAGCGAAACATCCTTGATGTTGACGTTGGAGTAGTGGATAAAGGCACAGGGTTCAACATCCCCGTTGGCGTTAATATGCAGATAGCATCTACCGCCGGCGATACATCCTTGCGTATATTCCCCATCATTCCAAAAATCCATAAGGAAAACAGGTTTATGTTTTCTTAGTTCCCGAACCCGACGGTACACATGCTCCCGCTGTTCGGGGCTGGCCAACAGACTCAAATCAGCATTTTTGCCCAGAGGCATATATGTGAAATACCATCCAAACAGGCAACCTTTCTCTACCATCAGATCCACAAAGTCATCAGAGCTTACTCCGTCAAAATTTTGACTGTGATAGCATGCCGAAAATCCAAAGGCTGCTCCGTGTGATTTGAGAATATCCATCGACTTAATAACCTTTTGATAGGTGCCCTGACCTCTGCGGGCATCGGTCTCTTCCTCAGTCCCTTCGATACTAAAAGCCAAAATTAGGTTGCCTGCTTCAACTATGTCTTGGGCGAGCCCTTCATCGACCAAAGTGCCGTTAGTAAAGGCTAGGAAGGCACAATCGTCGTGTTTTTTGGCCAATCCAATCAGATCCTTTTTCCTCAATAGAGGTTCACCGCCGGAATACAAATAAAAATAGATCCCAATCTTTTTGCCTTCCTGAATGATGCGATCCAGTGTGTTGTAATCAAGCGATGACGCCTTGCTATATTCGGAAGCCCAACATCCTTTACATTTAATATTACATCCTGCTGTTGGATCCATCAAAATAGTCCAGGGCAGTTTGAACCCCAGCTCTTCCGCCAGTTTATCCCTTATGGGAATACCGGCTAGGCAGGAGTTGACAAAAAAGTTGATAAGAAGCTTGTTGCGCACTTTGGGGTGTAACTCGGAGAGAACAATTTTCGTTAACTCGTGCCAATTTCCTTCCTCTTCCCAGGCTTTGCGGACAGAGTTTAATATATCTTGATGCTGCTCTTTTTTTACCAGTTTTTCTCCCCAGTCTAAGAGTTTAGATACGTTCTGAACAGGGTTGCGTTCAACAAATCTCATCCCTTCCTTCAAGATAACCGAAGCAACCAACTGTTTGGTTCCTCTCATTTTCAAGACCTCCTTTGAAAATTTTGCTTGACAGGGGCGCTAATGTACATTTCAAGATATCGCTATGTTAAAAGCAATTGCTACCTTACATTAATAATCTCCTCCCTGTACAGAATTAAGGCGAATTGCTCACAGTAAACTTGAACCCTTAAATCAACTGACCGTCCGGTTAATTTGAAGTAAAAAAATTTCCTTCCCCGGCATTATTGTTAATATTAAAGAAGTTCATAATCTGCAAAATAGATATTATTGCCGGAGATATTATATGCAGACGTCAAAGCATACATAAATCGAAGGAAAAATTTACGCAATTCCTGTTCATCCATTTGCTTATAAGTTATAAAATCATCAAAAAAAGCTGCAAAATTTATTACTGGAACTAAGCCGAAAAAAAACTTTACAACAACCATATCATTCGTATAATTAAAATCTTCGTCGACATCTTTTATTATCTTGAATATAGGGTTATCATTATTCCGTTCAAAATAATCCAAATAACTTAGCAAAGTATGATTACGCTTACCTTTAAGTGATTCAACAAGAAGGATGCGGTAGCCACGCTTGTGGAGAAGTACAAAATCAATAATTCTTTCAAAATAAGCATTTGTGGCTTCTATAAATACTGCCATGTCGTCCTTGTTTGAAAAACAGAAGCAGTCCGATTTGATATTTAGACGACCGTCTTTAACCAGCCCCGCTACATGCTCACGTATGAAATCTAAAGACATGGCTACAAAACCATCAAACAATGTTTGCAGGATAGAATCTAATACATCTTCCTTGTTCTTGAAATAGTAATAGATTAGAGCTTTATTAACATTTGCTTCCGCAGCAATTTCATTTATAGTTGTACCATCGAAACCTTTTTCAGAAAATAGTTCTATTGCAGCGGCGGTAATTCTATCTTTAGCAGTACCTTTATTGTTGCAATTAGGTTTCATGGGGCCCTACTCCTTTTTGACTAACCGATTATTTAATATTATCATAAAAAGATAGGAATTTGCTTTTGCCTGGAGCAATTATAGCAATTTTCTGTTATGGGTGTCAACCCAATATTTATCCATGCACTACCTTGGCTTGCATAATATGGCACAAGCTAAGGCTCAGGTTCCTT
>JAAZMP010000210.1 GCA_012798755.1 Bacillota bacterium | reverse complement strand
GACAAACATGCACACATCTGCCTTGTCAGATCCAGGTGAAAACGATGGTGTTCTGCAAAGGCTTTTTCTCCCTTTTCGGTCAGGCTGATCAGATTGACCCGCCGGTCTTTCTTTGTAGTTGTGCGCCGGGCATATTTTTTTGATTCCAGACGATCCACGGTAACGGTGGTCGTACCGGTAGTGACCCCCAGCTTGCCGGCCAGGGATTTCATGTTCATCGTTCCGTACTGCCCCAGCGCCTCGATGGCATGGGCCTCCGAAATGCTCAGATCACTGGAACGGATGACGGAACTTTCCCAGGAAGAAAAACCATTGAAGAATAACAGAAATTCATCGGTTAGCTCCTCGATATGGTCCACCGCAAAACCCCCTTGAAAGCTGTATTGCTTGAAATTGATAATATTTGAATTTCAAAGCACATTCAATATTACAATTTTTCTCCATTCCTGTCAAACGGAAATACTTGATTGTTTACTTTGATTCTTCCGGTCAGAAATACGGAAGTTCGTAAAAAATAAAACCATCTTGCTGGCCGGGATGATCGGGGGAAAATAGATACCCTTCCCGTCAAGGCCGGTGGATTCCGGGTGTGGGTGCGAAGAACGGGAAGGCCGCTCGCCGCAATGAGAGCCGTAAAAAAGTTGATGGTTGTTCAAGGGGGTGGGGAAAAGACGATGTCAGCGGGTTCTCATCAGGTTCAACCCCTCCGGCCCCGCCAAGGCAGAAATCCGCGGACACCGTAACGGAACAATCCACCTTCAGGGGACGGCCGGCGGCGTTGCAAGCAACCGATCTTTTTCCATTGATGGACATGATTATGTGGGCCGGGTCAATTCCACCGATTCCGTTACCGCCGGGTCCGCATCCCGTATTCGCCGTGCTACTGGTGGCAGTGAACTTTTCCGGGCATTTCTTTTCTGACCGATCCGATGATGTTTGTGGAAAGAACGTTCTTTTTCCGGAGATTCTGTACCAAAGCAGGCGCTTTGTTTTCTGGAACAGAAATGAGCAGACCCCCCGATGTCTGGGGATCGAACATGATATCCGGCAGAACAGATTCTGCATCCAGATCAATCCGGATATCTCCGGAATAATACTTCCGATTGGTAAAACTTCCCCCGGGAACCATCCCCATCCCGGCAAATGTTTCGGCCCCGGGAATGATCGGCACCTTCCGGGTATCGATGGTTATTCCCACTTTGCTTGCCCTGGCCATTTCAAGACAGTGTCCCAGCAGCCCGAAACCGGTGATATCGGTACATGCGTTTACACCAACTTCGATCATTGCTTCCGCAGCACCTTTATTGAGGGTGGCCATCTGTTCGGTAACACGGCGGGCAGCTTCCTCACTCAACTCTCCCGCCTTGAGGGCGGTGGCCAGTATTCCGGTCCCGAGGGGCTTTGTAAGTACAAGCAGATCCCCGGGTTCTGCACCGGCGTTGGTCAGGATTTTCCGGGGATGGACAATCCCCGTCAACGAAAGCCCGTATTTCAACTCGGGATCTTCAACACTGTGCCCCCCCACCATTACCGCATTTGACTGATGGACTATTTCCAAACCGCCTTGCAGGATCGAACTTAGAACCGATTTGTCCATGTCCCCGATCGGGAAACAGACGATATTCATTGCCGTCAGCGGCCTGCCGCCCATTGCATAAACATCGCTCAAAGCATTGGCCGCTGCTATCCGGCCAAAATCGAAGGGATCATCCACAATAGGGGTAAAAAAATCCAGGGTCTGGATAAGGGCTATATCGTCGGTCAATCTGTAAACTCCGGCATCATCTGACCCTTCGATACCTACCAGAAGGTTCGGATCTTTGTCAGGTGTCAGGCTGCACAGAACGTCTGTCAGGTCACCCGGACCTATCTTGGAAGCTCAGCCGGCAGCCCGGGTATTTTGGGTCAATCGAGGATATTTCTCCATCGGTTCTATTCCTTTCCTTCGTTTTTCAGTACTTCATCAAGGGCACGGGGGATCTGCTTGATGATATCATAAACCTGGGTTGCCGGGGTAGGTTTGGCCAGAGAACCGGCCAGCCGATTCACCCGGGCAGCGGTTCCCGATGCAGATTCCAGATCCATTCCCGACTCGACCAGAGCGGAAACTATCCCCGTCAAAGTATCCCCGGTGCCTCCGATCGCCTCCAGCGCCTCTTCCTGCGGGCTGTCGATCACGGCTATCACACCGTCCCTGTTGGCAATGTAGTCGGTAACCCCCTTTACCAGCAGGTAGGAGGCGGCATTGTTGTGCCGGTATGCCCTTTCGATCAGATGCGGCACCAGATTTTCCTCGTGCAGGATAAAACCCCGGGTGTAAAAAGGATGGGGGGCTTTCTCATCTGCCAGGTAGGCCAATTCACCGGCATCGGGTGTAAACAGGTCAAAGGAGGAAGCATCACCACTCATTTTGGCCACATACATGAATCCAGCATCGGCAATCAGGGTCGGACGGGGCGCAAGGGCATCGATCTGGGAAAGTAACTGTTTGAACAGGTTGACATCCG
>JAAZMP010000163.1 GCA_012798755.1 Bacillota bacterium | reverse complement strand
ATATGTAAGGACCACATGCAAGGGTTACATGCAGAAGCTACATGTAGTGGTTATTTATGTAAGGGCCACATGCAAAGGGTTAGGGGTTATATGTAGGGGCGGGGTTCCATCCCCGCCCGTTTAAAATAATCCCCTTTAAATTAAATATTGAATACACCAGGTTTTTTGCACTACCACTTGAAAAAAATGCATAATCTTGTTTTTCGCTGCGCCCTGGTGCCGCCGTTTATTGCGCAGTATTATTTTCCTTAAAAATCAGGTGTTCCATGATCAACACCGCTAAAACGCCTACGACGAACCCGTTGCCCAGAAGCGGCCTTAGAATGACAGGAAACGTATTCAATACATTATCCGGCAAAAAAGACACAACGATGCTTAGCATGAGGGGAAGTCCAATTACCAAGCCATTCTCAAACCGGAACCCTTTCCCGGTACCTGTAACCATGACCAGCCCTGCTGCAACCTGTGAGCACATAATATAGAGAAAAACGCCACCTATCACCGCAGGAGGGATACCACCGACAAAGGCAATCACCGGCGGCAAAAATGACATGGCTATCAAAATTAGACCGGCCGGCACCAAAGTAAAGCGCGAAGCACAACCTGTCGAAGCAATCACGCCGGGACTTAAGGAAAAGTTGACTGGGCCGATTACGCCCCCCAGTCCCGCCAAAAAATTAAGCAGGCCTGTTAAAGAAAGCCCCCTGTAAACCCGTTCCGGCATATGTTCGGGTTTCAACATACCGCCTATGGAATAAATCGAGCCCAAATCGTTAATGGCCAAGGCTAAAAAACAAACGAGAAAAGAAATAATAACACCCGGTTCGAAACTTAAATTAAAATTCGTCTTGAACAAAAAACCGGCCGCGATTTTAGACTGAACAGCTGTTGCGCTTTCCAGGCCCCGGGGCAAAACCAAATAGTAAACGATCGTCCCCGCAATGAGCGCCCACATAATCAAAGTTGATTTCCAAAAACCATCAACATACCGGCTCACCATAAAAATGCAGAGTACAAAAACCAGGACAAAAAACAAATTTGCCCAAGCAAGATCCGGGGCAGCTGAAGATGTACTCAAATCCAAAATCATGGGTGTAAGGGTAAAAGCGATCATGATCAAAATAGTAGCTACAACCGGAGGTGTGAAAAATTTTTTAAGCCGGTTAAACAATCCTACAGCGCTTAACAAGAAAAGAACAAGCCCCCCTAAAGCCATAGCAGTATAAATGGCGCCGACCCCGCTTCCCCGGCTGGCGACAATACCCACAAGAAGTATTGTTGCCGGGCCCACCACGAGCGGCAGCCGGTGGCCCCACAACAACTGAACCAAAAGAGAAATCCCCACAGCAAAAAACACCTTTTGAATGTAAATGATCTGTTCCGAAAGTTCGCTGAAATGCAAACCGGCCACCAGGCTCCCCAAAATAACAACGATCGGAATCATGATGGCCAGCCACTGCAAACCTAAAAAAATCAATTCACCAAAGGGTGGCACTTCATCCAGCCCATATTTGAATTTTAGCGGATCCATTTAGACAATACTCCTTTTTATTAAGTAGAATTTGTGTAGAAAGACTCTTGCGCCGGCAACTACTAAATGCGGGCCCGGCAAATACAGGCACCGGTTCGTTTTTAATTCTTTGGCTTTTTTCTCCGCCGGGATCATCTGCAAAGATCATCTTCGACATCTAACCCCTTACTTCCTTCCTCGCTTTTAAACGGGAAGACCCGCGGCAACCAGGATATCCGGGACGGCCTCCTCTCTGTTTATAGCCATGATGTGGACACCGTCACAAATTGATTCTTTTTTTAGGGTCGCAATCATGCGCCCGGCGATTTCTATGCCTTTTTGCAGCGCGCCTCCTTTGGGGGCCTGGGCCAATTCATCAATAAGGTTTTGGGGGACGTTTATTCCGGGGACATGGGCAGTCATGTACCGGGCCATGCGGGCAGAAGAGAGCAGGACAATCCCGGCCAGAATTTTTACGGGAAATTGGCGTGCATACTGCATAAATCCAGTGAATTTTTCCAGATCATAGACAGCCTGGGTTTGAAAAAATTCGGCACCGGCATCCACCTTTTTTTCAAATTTGAAAAGCTGCGGCTCCAACGGGATGGCTTCCGGAGTGACGGTTGCACCGGTACAAAATTCTACGCTACCTAAAAGTTCATTTCCTCCGAAATCGGTTCCTCCTTCCAACCGCCGGATTAAGTGCAAAAGCTGCACCGAATCCAGATCAAAAATCCCTTTGGCTGCCCGGTGATCCCCTACGGGAACGGCATCGCCTGTCAGGCAAAGAACATTTTTTATACCTTTGCTGTAAGCCAGGAGCAGATCGCCCTGCAAAGCAATACGGTTGCGATCCCGGCAGGTCATTTGCAAAACCGGCTCCCCCCCATTTTCTAAAACAGCCAGACAACCCCCCATGGAAGGAAAGCGCATAACCGAGCTTTGATGATCGGTAACATTTAAGGCATCAACTTTATCTTTTAACAAATCAATATGCTGGTACATTTTTTCCAGATTTGTTCCTTTCGGTGGACCGATCTCGCTGGTGATCACAAATTTGCCGCTGTTTAAGGCCTGCCTAAACCTAGTAGTCATTTTTAGCTCCCCCTTTCTAACAATAACACTGTCCTTTTTGGCCTGGGCATAACGTGATAGTTTTTAGGAGGATGATATTTGCGCAATAAATCCAGTCGATCTTGCTCTTTAAGACGTTCATAGATAAGCGTAAAAGCACAATCTTTTTCCGGATCCACTTCACATTTGCCGTTATTTGTGCCACCGCAGGGGCCATTTAACAAACCTTTGTGGCAGGCAGTAAGCGGACAGATTCCCGCTGTTTCTCCCAGGATACATTGGCCACATTGATCGCAGGCTTCAAAAAACTGCCCCGGGCTTTCTTCCATACCGATAAAAAGAGTATCCAAAGCCGGAATAACAGGTTTGGGCCAGCTGGAATTAACACGCTGGACACCCAGCGCACAGGCCATGACGATGATACACTGTGCATCCTGTACGGCTTTTTCGTTTTCCTTTACCATTTCTGCTGTCATTTCATCACAGGCTGTGGGAATAACAATACATCCGGTAATCAATTTGCCCCTGCTTTGTAAAGCTTTTTTCAGATCCCGGACCTCATTTATCCCACCGGTTTTGGTCATAGTGGCACATGTTCCGCAACCTATGAGATAGATGCGGTTAAATTTCTCAATCAGCATTTCCACTTCGTCAAAAGGCTTCTGCTTTGTAATCGATTTCATCATAAGCCTCCTTATATTTCTAAATCATATTTCTAAATCGCAACGCAAACAGCGTTTACTTTCCTGCCTAGCCTGTTCTTCTTTAAGTCCCAACTCAGTTTCTGCAAAGCTACGTTTTCTTTCCTCGAAAGGGAGCCGGGGTATTTCGGGTCTAAACTTTTCCTCCCAAGATACTTCTTCTTCCAGAGGGCTCTCTGTGGTTGCCGCAGCGGTTTTAAGATCATACATTTCCACTCTGGAGGGATCGCCTTGGAGATACTTATCAATGGCCAATGCCCCCCTTCTACCGGCAGCGATAGCTTCAATGATCATATCGGGTCCCGTGACAAAATCCCCTCCGGCAAATATGCCCGGAATATTGGAAGTCAAATTGTTCTTATCCACAACCAATGTTTCCCATCTGGTCCGCTCCAAGACGCTGTCCGGCGGTAAAAATGAAAGATCCGGCGCCTGGCCAACGGCAGCGAAAACAGTATCGGCTTCAACAAAATATTCGGTGCCCGGTATGGCGACAGGGCGGCGGCGCCCATCAACGCCGGGCTCGCCTAGTCGCATTTTAATGCAATGCAAGCCCGTGACCTTCCAATCCTCGCTAGCAATACGGGTGGGGCTTACCAAAAAATTTACCTTCACCCCTTCTTCTAAGGTTTCTGCATATTCCAGTTCCGTTACGGGCATCTCTTCCCGGGAACGGCGGTAATAAATGGTTACCGCCTCTGCTCCAAGCCGCATAGCCGTGCGAGCAGTGTCCAAAGCCACGTTACCGCCACCAATGATCGCCACACGCCGGCCTATGCGAATGGGTTTGCCGACCTTCACATCCCTTAAAAAACGCAGACCGTAGTGAAAACCTTCCAGATCCTCCAGTTCGCCAGGGATACCTACTTGCTGGCTTTTTTGTGCACCGGCAGCGATAAAGATTGCTTCGTAACCCTCATCGCGCAGATCATCGAGAGTATAATTAACCGTGATCGGCATATTGTACCTGATCTCCACGCCACGCTGTCTGATATAGTTTATTTCGGCATCAATTACCTCCTGGGGCAAACGAAAATTGGGAATAGCCACGGAAAGCATGCCACCGCCTACAGGCAAGGCTTCGAAGACAGTAACCGGATAGCCCTTCTGCGCTAAAAAATAGGCGCAAGAAAGGCCGCAAGGCCCGGCACCAACAACTGCCACTTTTTGGGGATAGAGAAGATCAAACGGCTCCGGTGGCGGCAGCTGTTCAATGTTTTCAAAATACCAATCAGCCGCAAAACGCTTGAGTGCTTTGATGGCTACAGGATCATCAAGTTCGCCCCGGCGACATCTGTTTTCACAAGGATGGTGACAGATGCGTCCGCATATCGCGGGAAAAGGGTTGCGCTCGCGAATGGTTTCAACAGCAGACAGGTACTCGCCGGAACCAATCTCGGCCACATATTTGGGGATATCAATTCCCACGGGGCAGGTATGCTGGCAAGGGGAAACCATCAAAGAATCGCAGACCGCCGCCGGGCATTTTTTCTCTAGAATGTGCGCCTCATATTCTTCTCTAAAATATTTAAGGGTCGTAAGCACGGGGTTGGGTGAGGTCTGACCTAAACCACAAAGCGAGGTTTCTTTGACTGTTTTAGCAATACTAAACAGAAGATCCAAATCCCCATCCCGCCCCTTACCCTGGGTAATTCTGGTTAATATTTCTAACATCTGCCTGGTACCTAGACGGCAAGAAACACATTTTCCGCAAGACTCTGATTGGGTAAAGCTAACGAAGTACCTGGCAATTTCCACCATGCAGGTGGTTTCATCCATAACGACCATCCCACCGGATCCCATAATTGATCCTAATTGGGCTAAAGTCTCAAATTCAACAGGTGTATCCATGAAGCGAGCTGGGATACACCCCCCTGACGGGCCGCCTGTTTGTACTGCTTTAAAATTTTTGTTGCGGGGAATGCCGCCGCCGATATCAAAAATTATTTTGGAAAGCGGCGTGCCCATGGGCACCTCTACCAGACCACTGTTGTTAACCTTGCCGGTCAAAGCAAACACTGCTGTGCCCTTGCTTTTTCCATTACCTATATTAGAAAACCATTCTGCACCGCGATCGATTATTACAGGAACAGCGGACAGGGTTTTAACATTATTTATAATAGTTGGTTTCCCATCCAGGCCTGCCTGGGCAGGAAAAGGAGGGCGCGGACGGGGCATACCCCGGCGGCTTTCAATAGAAGCAATCAAGGCTGTTTCCTCGCCGCAAACGAATGAACCGGCACCCTCCTTGATCTGTAATGTAAAATTAAACCCTGAACCCAAAATATTTTCTCCTAAATATCCTTTTTCCTTTGCCTGGGCTAAGGCCAAGCGGGCTCGTTTTACAGCTAAAGGATATTCAGCTCGGACGTAAATATATCCTTGGATAGCACCGATAGCATAACCGGCAATTATCAGCCCTTCCAGAAGCGCATGCGGATCAGCTTCCAGAATGGAACGGTCCATAAAAGCACCCGGGTCACCTTCATCCGCATTGCAAATAATATATTTGACATCGCCGGGTGCGCTCCGGCAAAATTGCCATTTGCGGGCAGTAGGAAAACCGGCGCCGCCGCGGCCTCGCAGGCCCGACTTGTCTATTTCCCTGATAACTTCATCCGGGGTCATCTTTAAAAGGGCCTTTTGAAGAGCGCTGTATCCCCCCATCGAAAGGAAGTCTTCAATTTTTTCGGGATTGATATGCCCGCAGTTGCGCAGGATAAGCCGTTTTTGTTTTTGGTAAAAGTTTATCCCGGCATAATGGGCAATAGCCTTACCTGTTAGCGGATCACGATAAAATAGCCGTTCCACCGGAATGCCTTCCCCCAAATGCGAAAAGACAATCTCCTGCAGATCCCCAAGCTGAACGTTGGAATAAAAGATCCCATCCGGCTCCACTACAACGCTTGGGCCTCGCGAGCAAAGCCCGTGGCCATGACAACCACTAAACTCAACCGTTACATTTTTCAATCCCTGCTGCGCCACTTCTTTTTTAAGTTCCTCATAGATCAAGCCAGAACCCATAGAAAGACACGGCGTTTCCTGACAAACCAAAATTTTCCGATTCACAGACATTATTTACCCCCCATTCCTCTTAAAAAGCTGCCCCAACTTTTGAGGATTCAAATTGCCATATACCTGGTGGCCGATGACGATAGTGGGTGCCAGGGCACAAACACCGATACAGGCCACTGTTTCCAACGTGTACTCCAAATCATCAGTGGTCTCGCCCTCATCTATTCCCAAATGTTCCTTGGTCTGCTTGAGGATAGTTTTTCCGCCCCGGACATGGCAAGCTGTTCCCCGGCAGACACGCACGGTTTTGCGGCCGCGCGGTTCGGTGTATAGCTGGGCGTAGAAGGAAATTACCCCCTGCACTTCGCTGGGATGTAGTTTGAGCCTGCGGGCAATCAGCGGAATAGAGGAGGGGAAAATATAGCCAAATTCATCTTGGATTTTTTGCAGAAGGGGAATCAACGGCCAGCGCTCTTGATTGTAATGAGTTATAAGATCCTGTAGCTTTTTTTGATCGATTTCCACTTCACTTTTTTTATTCATGACCAAGGCTCCTTTCTATACGGACGTGGCATGTTTTGGCGGTTGGGATTTTACCTTCATTTGCCGGATAAAGACTGAAAAGGCCAATAGCCGGCCGATCCGGTCTGGAACGGGGCAACAAAACGACACCCTCCGGCACCACATCCGTGATCTCTACAGTTGCAGGCAACTGCCCAACAGCCGAAATTACACGGACTTGTTCCCCGGTAAACAGCCCCATTTTTTGGGCATCAACCTCATTAATTCGCACCAAAAATGAGGAATCAAACTTACTTAATCTACTGGATCTGGAACTTCTACTCCCGCTGCCAAAATGGAACGATGTGTTTTCTGTCAAAAGGGTAAGGGGAAACTCGTCATCTGTTTCCACCGGTAGGGTACTATATTCGGCAGGCGAAAATCCGGGGAATTTTCTTAAGGGCAACCTATGGGTTGTTCCTGTTTCCCAAAATTCTTTTTCTTCTACGTCTTTTTCATTTGCATAATTTTCATAAAAGAGGATCAGCTCCGACATTTCTTCTTTAACCTCTTCCAAGGAGGTAAAAGGCATTGGGTGGCCCAATGCTGCAGCCAACTGCAAAATAATCTGCCAGTCCGGCCTGCTTTGACCCAGAGGTTTGATAGCTTGCCGGATTTTTTGGACCTTGCCCTCTAAATTGGTAAATGTCCCTTCCTTTTCAGCAAAGCTCGCAGCCGGCAAAACAACCTTGGCCTGCCTGGCAGTTTCTGTTAGGAACAAATCCTGCACAACCAGAAAATCCAGGGATTCCAGTGCTTCTTTAACAAGAGCCGAATGGGGGAAGCTGGCCAAAGGGTTTTCGCCGGTTATATATAAGCCTTTGATTATACCTGCTTTAGCCTGGAATATTGTTTCCGAAGCAGTAAGGCCCGGTTTGGCTGGCGGTTCTACTTGCCAGCATTCTGCGAATACCGCCCGGGCATGTGGATCATCTATGGGTTGATATCCCGGTAAGAAGGTGGGCAAAGTTCCCATATCACACGCTCCCTGGGCATTACACTCTTTTTGCAGAAGGTGAAGGCCGCCCCCTTTACGCCAGATGTTTCCGGTTAACAGAGCCAGGTTAAGAAGAGCCCGAACATTTTCTTTGCCCCGTGCCTGCTGCGTAATCCCTGTGCCAAAAACAATAGCTGCTTTGCCTGCTGTGGCATAAAGCCTGGCAATAAGGTGCATCTGTTCTTCGGCAATGCCGGTAACAGCCTCAACCTGGCTTAAAGACAGGTTTTCCAAAGATTTGGCCAGTGCCGCATAATTTTCTGTTTTACGGGCTACAAACTCATGGTCGATCCAATTTTCTGCAATAATTATTTTCGCCAAGCTGTTAAGCAGCACAAAATCGGTGCCTATTTTGGGCTGGAGCCAATGATCGGTTAAATAAAAAAGTTCTGTTTTGCGAGGATCGATCAAGATCAGTTTTGCCCCATAAAATTTAACGGCACGCTTGAGCAAATAGTTTACCAAAGGTGCACTGGTTTTCGGATCAGCACCCACAACTAAAATCAAATCTGCCTGCTCCAAATCGGTAAAACTGTAATTAATACCAGGGAAACCAAGAGAATTTTTGATCACCCGGCGCGTAGCAGCATGTTCTAAACTGCTGCCATTATCAATATTATTTGTGCCCAGAACACCGCGGGCAAATCTCTGCAAAAGATAATTTTCCTCATTGGTACAATTTACCGAGCCAAAAACCGCCAGACTAGCGGAACCATGTTCTGTTTTTATCTGTTTTAAGGCACCCGCTGTCACGTTAAGAGCTTCCTCCCAGGTCGCCTCTTCAAAATGTTCTCCTTTTTTAATCAAGGGTTTAGTCAGCCTGTCGGGGCTATGGATAAAATCCAAGCCGTAGCTACCTTTAACACAGAGAGCTTCCAGTCTGGAGTCAGCATTGTCTACACTTGGCTTTACTCGAACTACCATATTATCCTTGATTTCGAGCGAAATGTGGCAACCACAGCTACAATAGGGACAGATCGTTTCTACAGCATGGCCGGTAGCCCCCCTGTACATTTCTTCTTTTTCCGTTAGTGCCCCAGTAGGACAAAGGGCAACACAAGCACCACAAAATGTACATTCTGAATTTTCTAGGGGAAAATCATATAAGGTAGCCGGCTTGGTCTTGAAGCCACGTCCAAAATAGTCGAGAACACCTTCGACGACGAGTTCCCGGCAAGCCCTAATACAGCGAGCACAAAGAATACATTTGCTCATATCCCTGAGGATAAAGGGATTTAGTTCCTCAACGATAGCAGGCTGCGGAATTCGATCCAGTTCAACTAAACCGATTCCCAAATCCGCCGCCAACTGCCGCAACTGACAATTGTTACCCTTATCGCATACTAAACAAGAATCAGGGTGGCTAGCCAGCATCAATTTAAGGATCATTTTACGGTGTTCCAAAACCCGATCTGACACCGTGTTAATGATCATTCCCGGAGCAATGGGGGTAACGCAAGAAGCCAACAAAACCCCGGTTTGTTCGTTTTCTACCAGGCAAATGCGGCATCCCCCAAGAGGAGTAAGCTGTGGATGTTCACATATTGTGGGGATATTTATGCCGGATTCCCGGGCCAACTCCAAAATTGTCATTCCGGCATGGCCGCTAACCTCCCGTTGATCGATAGTTATCGTTACCAGCAATTTGCCTCCTCCTTCCAAATTAAATCTTTACCCCAAAATTTACACCTGCGCCGGTTCAAGCAGGAACCAATGACCTGTAAAAATGTGGGACCGGCGCAGGCCATGTTTCTTAAAAACTGGCTAACCTAGCTTGCTGCCCTGATTGCTGCAAGAAGCTGAGAGCTAACGCTTTTTTTGGGAATGAAATCAAAAGCCCCAGCTTGCTTGCTGGCGGCGATATTGCCTTCATCATCATACTGGCTTAAAACGAGAACTTTAACGCATTTGCAATCCCGCGCAATGTGTCTGGTAGCCTCTATGCCATTCATTACAGGCATAGCAATATCCATAAGGACCACATCGGGCAACAGTTCCAATGTCTTAGTAATGGCATCCTTGCCATCTATGGCCTCCCCAATAATGAGCATATCTTTTTGCAAATTTAAAAGGGCGCAGAGCCCTTCCCGCACTACGGCATGATCATCAGCAATAAGGACCTTGATTTTACGTGTAGTTTCATCCAACAACTTTTCGATCATATGCACCAGGATAGAATTTTTTATTGGCCTGCGAAAATAATCGTCAACCTCCAACCTTAATCCTTCGTCCCTTCGCCAACCGCATAGCAGTTGTTTTTCAACCGGAGCATCGACAACAATTATTGGCAGTCCCCTAGTCATCGGGGTTTTTTTCAACCATTGATGTAACTGAAACGCATCCCCTCGCGGAGTCAATGTTCCCAAAAGAACAAAATCTGGTTTTTCTTCACGCGCCAGTTTTAAAGCAACCTCTTTTTGATTGGCTACAAACACCTCAAAGTTTTTGTTAAGCAGTTCTTTTTGCAAACCAACTGTAAAAGCAAGCTCCTGATCGACAATAAGAATTTTTGCCCTCATTTTTCCAACCTCCTTTTGATAGTTATTTTGCTTTTAAGCCCATTGGGAAATTTGGCAATTGTTTTTATTGACTATATCTTATCTTTAACCCAGTAAACGGTAAAGAGGAATAAACCTTAGTTTAGAAAGCATTTTTCCGTAAATATTATGGACAGATTGCTTAAATTGTACGATCTACTGCTCAGAAAAGGTTCCGGACAGGTATATTCAGCGCTTTTTTTTCGATTAATAATTACAAGGTTAAGATTCTTCAGGGGAACAGGTAAAAAAAACGAAGGAAACTGTTTTTCGTTTCCTTCGCTAACATAGTTTTCCAAGGATAGTAAAGACTTTTAAAATCCCACACTGGCAGCCGGGATGATAGGCTTTAGTACCATGGCCATTTTATAAATAACCGGGCAATTATTTTTTGATGGTAAGATAGGTTCTTTTTCAATTAAAGGATGGGATTTTTCCGGTAGGATTACATGGAAATGATTTTTTTTCGCAGGGCGTACTTGATTAGCTCTGTTTGATTATGAAGGTCAAGCTTGGCCATAAACCTGGTTTTATGGCTATCAACAGTTTTAGGACTTATAACCAGCAGTTTGGCAACTTCTCTGGCCGTATGTCCCTCCGCCAGCAAACGTAAAACTTCTTTTTCCCGTCCTGTCAGCTGTTCATAGGGATCCTGGCTCCTTTTTATATCTACCTCCAATCGGTAGTCTTCAACCAAATATTTTGTTGCAGAGGGAGATAAATATGAATCCCCGCGGCGAACGGATCGAATCGCGGAAACCAATTCAGAGGAAGCTGCAGATTTATTGAGAAAACCATGGGCTCCGGCTCCGAGAATCGCAAAGACATGTTCTTTATCCTCATATTGTGTCAAAATAAGCACCTTTACCTCTGAAAACTCTTGTCTTATGTTGCGTGTTGCTTCGAGCCCCCCCATCAGTGGCATAGCTAAATCCATCAAAACCACTTCGGGTTTGAGCTCTGCGATCAACTCCAAAGCCTCGTAGCCGTTGCCGGCCTCTCCAACGACCTCTATTTCCGGTGACAGCTCCAGCAAAGTGCTGATACCTTCCCGGACTATGGTGTGATCATCAACTAATAACACCTTGATGGTACTCATATAAAAAAACTCCTTTAAAAAAATGTAACTATCCCAAACAAACATAAACTGCAGGCGCGGACCCATATGTCCGCCCGCTCAAAGTGAAAATCTCATAATACTTTGCTAACGCCCAAAGCAATAATAACCGGTAACACCTGAAATGATACTTGCAACATCCAGAAAAAATACTATTTGTAATATGGTGATCTTACGTATAGGTGAATGGTTACAAAACCCTTTTAGCCATTGTAAGAAGATATTAATCATTCCGTTAAAGGTATTTCCGCAAACACTTTAGTACCTTTCCCTGGTTCAGAATGAATGGAGCAATCCCCTTTGATTAACCTAATTCTTTCTTTCATGATCATCAAACCCATACCAAATCTACCTTTTTTGTCATCACTTTTGCCGATTTTGGAAACATCAAAACCCCGGCCGTCGTCTTGAATGCATATTTCTAATTTTTGATCTTTTTTCTGCAAAAAAACAGTGACATTTTTTGCCCGGGAATGTTGCATGATATTACCAACAACCCCCTGAACCCAACGAAAAAGGGTAACCTCAACCTCTGCTGATAAAGGAAAAGGAATTTCTTGGATTTCAAAATTTATAGCAATGTTTAAAGGAAACAGACAAGATTCAACATGATGGCGAATAGCAGGAATAAATCCCAAAGAATCCAGAAGGGTGGGGCGAAGATCAGCTATGAGACGGTTAACTTCGTTATTTATCTGAATTGTAGAATTATGGGTTTTTGCCAACATTGATCTAAACTTAGCATCGCGTATGCCGATCATGTTAGACATTTCGATCAATGCTTGTAGGTTAAGGGTTAAAGCAGCGAGCATCTGGCTGGTCTCATCATGCAATTCCTGAGAAATCCTTTTCTTTTCTTCCTCCTGGGCGGTGATTACCTGCCGCGCAACCTGCCGATACCTTTCTCTTTTTTCCCGTAACCTTTCATAAAGACGGGACTGTCCGATAGCTATACCCAATTGATCCCCGATAGAATGTAAAAGATGCATATCCTTATATGTAAATTGATGGGTATGGGAACCAGCACAGTGTAAAACACCAAAAATTTTTTCCTTAAAACGAAGAGGAACGCTGATGAAGGCCCTTAAACCCTCTTTTTGAACCAGGTTTTGTTTCAATACCTCCGGTTCTTTGGAAATATCATCCAGCAAAACGGCTTTCCCGGTAAGGGCAACCTTTCCATTAATTCCTTCGCCGAGTCTAAGAGACATTTTCTGTGCATACTCATCCGATAACCCCTTGTAAACACGGTAGTAAAGCCTTTCATCCTCTTCATCTAAAAGCATCACTCCACCATGAGCACCTTTAAAAAACTCGAGTGTTTTCTCCAATCCAACTTTTAAAATGGCATTCAATTCATTTAGGCCGCTTACTGCGGAGACAACATGACTTAGAATTAAAAGGGCATCTATTGTTTCTGTATCTTTAACTTCTGAATGATGGAAAATAGAGGCTTTGTTAATAGGTAACATGGACTTCATGTTTTGGAAATTGTTTTCTTTTGCCGGCAAGGAACACAGCTCCCTTGGAGAAAATTTTTATGAGGTCTGTTTTCAGACAACACATGGCAAAAAATAATCAAGGCAACCAATACAGTTGCCTGAACATTCAACATATTTATATTATATTCATAAGACACTCATTTGTCAATATTGATTTTCCAACAGGCTAACTTTATGCTTCTGTTTATTCATGTTCCTTAATTACTTGCAAAAATTCCTCCCCAAACCGTTCCATTTTTACTTGTCCTATGCCTTTTATCCTAAGCATAGAGTCTCTGTCTTGAGGAAGGAATTCACAAAGCTCGTGCAGCGTGCTATCCGGAAAAACTATGTAGGGTGGAACCCCTTCGCGTTGTGCTATTTCCTTGCGTAAAAGACGCATTTTATCGAACAAAGCGCTTTCTTTCCGCATCTCTCTTTTCTTGGGAAGCCTCTGCCATACCTTTTCATTCCCTTTGAGTACAGGCACTGCCTTACGCCCAAGTTTGAGCACAGGAAATTCTCCCCCGGTGAAAACCAGGTATCCCTCTGCAGCTAAAAGGTTAATCAGATCCCTTATTTCCTGCAAGGTATACTCAGACATTAAGCCGTAAGTAGAAAGCTTATCGAAGCGAAGACGCAAAAGCCTCTTGTTTTTCGATCCCTTCAAAATTTCAGCAACCAACCCTGCGCCATAGCGCCCTTTTACACGCACCACACAGGAAAGGATTTTCTGCGCCTCCAGGGTAATATCGTTCATCTTAGCATCAGTGCTGCAGTTACCACAACGGCCGCACTGCTTTGGTAGATCATTTTCCCCGAAATAGTCCAAGATATAATGGCGCAAACACCTTGATGTATGACAG
The DNA here is from genome assembly GCA_012798755.1 of Bacillota bacterium. Classification (GTDB taxonomy): domain Bacteria; phylum Bacillota; class Dethiobacteria; order DTU022; family UBA8154; genus UBA9862. The sequence continues at coordinate 24,122 of JAAZMP010000163.1, read as the reverse complement.
TAACCAATGATCGTCTGCAATTTGTGATATTCATTTTTTCTCCTGGCCGGAGAATATACTGTCTCTTTGATCATGTATTTTTGGAGCAGAACATCCTGCGCACCAAATAAGATAATGCATTCTCCCGGATCTCCGTCACGCCCGGCTCTTCCTGCTTCTTGATAATAAGATTCCATATTTTTAGGCATATTGTAATGAAGAACAAAACGGACATTGGATTTGTCTATTCCCATCCCAAAAGCATTAGTAGCCACCATAACCGACACTTTATCGTAAATAAACGCTTCTTGGCTGGCTTTTCTTTCTTTATCACTCATGCCTGCATGATACCGGCCGCAGGAACAGCCTTTTTCCTGTAATAATTTAAAGGTATTATCCACTTCCCGGCGCGTGGCCGCATAGATAATGCCTGATTTCCCCCTGTTCCTTTGCACATAATCCAGGACAAATTCTTTTTTATTTTCCCCGCGCAATACCTCAAAAAAAAGATTTTCCCGATCAAAGCCGCTCACAAAAATTTTTGAAGATTGAAAGTTTAAAAATTTAACGATGTCTTTCCGTATTTCCCCGGTTGCTGTAGCTGTAAAAGCTCCCAAAACCGGCCTTTGTTGTAAACCGGCAATAAAATCATCGATTTTTCTATAACTTGGCCTGAAATCGTGTCCCCATTGCGAAATGCAATGGGCTTCGTCAACTGCAACAAATGAAACATTCAGGAACTGGGACAGTTCTTGAAATTCCGGCATTTCCAACCTTTCCGGTGCTACATATACTATTTTGTATTTCCCCCGTCCAGTCTGTTCCAGTCTTTTTTCTGTTTCCGCACGGCGCAAGGAGCTATTGATAAATGTTGCCGGTATGCCCGAAGCAGAAATCCCGTCAACTTGATCCTTCATCAAGGCAATCAGCGGTGAAATAACGAATGTTGTCCCCGGAAATATCAATGAGGGTATCTGATAACAAATAGACTTCCCTGCCCCCGTAGGCATAATCGCCAGCGTGTCATTGCCCCTCAAAAGGCTATCTATAACTTCAGCCTGCCCCTTTAAAAAAGAAGAGTAGCCAAAATATTTTTGTAGCAGTTCCTGCGCCTGTCCTAGCATTCGACAGTTCCCCCTCCCCAAAAAAAATTGTGTTTTTAACTCTTAAACCTTTTTAGTGCTTATCAAGTCTTCTCCAGGTTGAGTTCTTTTTTCCAGGCCCTTTTTCCTCTATTGTCACGGCATAAAAAAAGGCGGGCTTGTTATCCCATGCCCAGCCAAACAGCTGCAAAATATTATAAATACAGTGGGGTGGTTTTTACTTGCTTTCTTTTCTTTTACGAACTATAATTCTTTTTTCTTCAGGAATAGGAGGTGGAACAGGTTCTCCGACAATTTTTGTCACTGCAGCAAATCGGGGTGGGCAGGCCGTCAGGCAGGTTCCACACTTTATACATTTATCCTGATCTATTACATGGATTTGATTTTTGGCACTTATAATTGCATCTACGGGGCATCTTCGTGCACAGGTCATACAAGCCTGGCATTTTTCCGGATCGATATAGTAGGAGGCCACCTCGCTTAACAGTTTTTCTACTTCATCATCGGAAAATAGTTCGTTATGCTCGTCTACATTTTCAAAACGGGCCAGCAATTTTTCTTTAGTTTCTAACTTTATATAAGGAACAAGTTTTGATACTTCCCCCAGTCTGGGTTTTAAATCATTCATGCTCGCCGTCTCGCTTTTGCCCAGCGGCCCAAGTTCTTTTACCTTTCCGACAAAATCGTTGACCACTTCGACAAAAAGATTTCCTTCGCTGCCGGACATAAATTCGAGTCTCAGTCTTTCTGGATTCAACCCTATATGTGCTAATATTTTTTTAGACAGGAGGACCATATTCAACGCATAATAATTACCATGCGTGGTATAATTACATTCACCCAGCCGGCAGCCTCCAATGAGCACCCCGTCTGCTCCATTTAAAAAGGCCCGGAATATATATGCCATATCGACTCTACCGGTGCACATAACACGGACAAGTCTTACTTCCGTTGTATATTGTAGTCTGGAAACTCCAGCCAAATCTGCAGCACCGTATCCTCACCAATGGCATACAAAACCCAGAATTTTAGGTCTGAATTTAAGTCCTGCACTCATTTTTATCCACCTTCTTCATTGAAATAATACTACCGGCGATCCCCAACGGCAAACGCTAAACAACAGCGCTGATTTTATCTGTACCTTCCGCCTCCGGGATCATTACATCTATTTCGCTCAAAAGTTCTTCGTCGGTGTAATGCTTAAGTTGTACGGCTCCCGTTGGACATACAGAGTTGCAAAGACCGTCTCCTTTACAAAGAACGGGATTAATGAAAGCTTTTTCGCCTCTCCGTGTCTTACGAAGTTCTATTGCACCGTAAGCGCAGGCCGAGATGCAGGCCCCACAACCTATACACTTCTTTTCTTCTATTTCGCAAACGGAACCGGAGGCCGTAACTGTATCGTGTGAAAGAAGCGTCAATACCCTTCCGGCAACACCATAAGCCTGATTAACGGTTTCAGATATAAGCTTGGGATAATGAGCCATGCCACAAAGGAAAACGCCATCTGTGGCAAAATCAACAGGCCTTAGTTTGACATGTGCTTCTTTGAAAAAACCGTCAGGATTCAAAGTTACCTTGAACAGACCGGCAGTCCTTTTAGTTTCTGCGGTGGGTACGACAGCAGCAGCCAAAGCAACTATATCGGCATCTATTTCCAATCTTTTGCCTAAAACATAATCCGGTAGGGCCACTTTTAAAACATCGCGTCCGTCTTCGTCACTGGTGGCAGGTTCAACTGTAGGGCTTTCCTCCGGTTCGTAACGGATAAAGTTGATGTTATTGCCCGCTGCTTCACGATAGTAATCCTCGTTAAACCCGTAAGTTCTCATATCCCGGAAAAGAATATAAATATCCATTTCCGGATTTATTTCCTTCAGCTTTAAAGCGTTTTTTATTGATTCATTGCAGCAGACACGGCTGCAATAATCCCTGTCTTCATTTCTGCAACCTACACACTGAATCATAACGAGGCTTTGAGCACCGGTCACCTTTTCATCTGCCGCAGCAATCCTCTCTTCCAATTCCAGATGGGTCAGGACCCGTTCATCTTTTCCATAAAGATATTCATCAGGTGTTGATACTTCAGCGCCTGTAGCTATAACGGCAACCCCATGTTCTATTTCGGAAATTTCCCCTTTTGATTCTACCTTAGTTACAAAATTTCCTACGTAACCATCGACTTCCGTGATAGTTGTATCGGTATAAAGATGGATCAAGGGGTGCCTGTAAACCTCGTGCACAAGTTCATGCAAGTACTCTTGAACATCCAGCCCTTCCAAGGTGTGTCGAAGCCTGCATGCTATTCCACCCAAATCTGATTCCTTTTCCACCAGGTGAACCACATGTCCCTGCTTAGCAATGGACAAAGCACAGTTCATGCCTGCCAAGCCACCGCCTAATACCAGTGCCGCTTTGTTAACAGGCAGTTCAAATTCTTGCAGGGGTTCCAAATGGCAAGCCCGCGCTACCGACATGCGGATTAGATCCTTAGCCTTTTCCGTGGCGGTTTCTTTTTCTTTAGAATGGACCCAGGAGCAGTGTTCCCTGATATTGGCCATTTCCAGGTAATATTGGTTAATTCCCGCTTCGCGTAGAGTTTCACGGAACGTGGGCTCATGTGTTCGGGGGGTACAGGCGGCAACAACAACGCGATTTAAGCCTTTTTCCTTAATCATATCCGTTATTTCCTGGGCCGAGTTGGTAGCACATGAAAATAACTGTTCTTGGGCATAAACCACATGGGGCAATGTTAAAGCATACTCTACCGCCGAGGGAACATCGACAACCCTGCCAATATTGGCACCGCAATGGCAGACAAAAACCCCCACCTTGGGTTCTTCTTTTGTGACATCCCTCTCGGGAGGATACACTTTTTCTATGGCCAAATCACCCCGCCTGTAATTAAGAAATTCTCCACATTGCGAACTGGCCCCACTGGCGGTCATCACCGATTCGGGAATGTCCATGGGTCCCTGGAAGGCTCCAGTTACAAAAATCCCCGGGCATGAAGACTTTATGGGGTTACGGGGATCTGTTTTACAAAATCCATGGGCTTCAAGCTCGATGCCAAATTTGGCCGCCAGCTTTTCGGAGCCGGCAGGAGGGTTCAGCCCAACGGAGAGAACCACCATATCGAATTCCTCTTCTTTAACTCCTTCATCGAACGTAGAATAACGTACGGTGATATTTTTAGTCTCCGGATCCTCTCTTACCACTGAGGTATAGCTTCTGATAAAACGAACGTTGGGAAGCTGCTCAGCTCTTTCGAAAAATCGTTCGAAATCTTTGCCGTAAGAACGGATATCGTTATGGAATACGGTGCAGTCAGCTTCACCAAGATGATCTTTGGCCAAGATAACCTGTTTTTGTGTATAAGTACAGCATACAGCCGAACAGTAGCTGTTGCCGCCGGCAGTAACCTGTCGTGAACCGACACACTGGATCCAGGCAATTTTCCGGGGCGGCCTGAGATCGGAAGTGCGCAGCACTTCGCCTTCGTACGGGCCTGTAGAACTTAAAAGCCGCTCAAAGTCCATGCTCGTCAACACATTTTCATATTTTCCATAGCCGTAGTCTTGCCTTAGCATGGGATCGAAGGGTTCGAGGCCGGGGGAAAGAACTATTGCTCCCACCTTAACCTCTATTTTTTCCTCTGTTTGGTCAAAATCTATCGCTTTATTTTGGCAAACTGCTTCGCAAATACGACATTTTTTTTCTTTAAGAAAAAGACAGCTTTCATCAATATAAGCAACCAAGGGAATTGCCTGCGAAAAATATATATGAATGGCTTTGTTTTCCGAGATCTCCTGGTTGAACTGATCAGGATAGATCACAGGGCAGTATTCCACACAGGTGGTGCAACCCGTGCATTTGCTCTCATCAACATAGCGGGGTTTTTTAACCAAAGTAACCGTAAAGTTTCCCGCCTCGCCTTCTACACTGTGGACTTCGGTATAAGTGTGTGTTTCTATATTTGTATGCCGGTCGACCTCGACCAGTTTGGGCGAAAGTATTCATATAGAACATTCGTTGGTAGGAAATGTTTTATCCAGCTGGGCCATGTGGCCGCCAATAGCGGGACCTTTGTCAATTAAATAAACCATAAACCCTGCTGCGGCAAGATCCAACGAGGCCTGAATGCCACTGATCCCCCCACCAACCACCAGGACATCTCCATAATTGCCATCCGTCAAATTTTTTAGAAGCTGTCCGTTGTTAATTGCCAACTCTTTTACCACTTTCTATCACCTCATCGAGATTGCTTCCTTTCACATTATCCCGGTCGGCTTATTCCTTTTGTGCCATACGGGCAACGGCGCTCACCAGTTCTTTCAGCCCATATTTATCTGCCAGCGCCCTCAACCCTATCTCCATATCCTCTTGTTTTGGTTCTTCCTCGGCCTCTTCCTCTCTTTCTTCGTAAACCAAGGCATCAGCCAAACACCACTGGACACACAGGGGCTCTTCCAGTGTCGGATCGTCTTCACACATGTCACACTTTAAAGGCAGCCCGGAATCCGGTTCCTTAAATGCATCCCTGGAGGGACAAGAGGCTCTACAAAAGTCGCATTCGCTGTACTCTCTTCCATCAATTATATATTTATTCCTACCCATACATTCAGCCGGGGTATACTCCCCTGCATACACAGGGAGAAATATGTTTTTAAGCGGATCTCTGATCACCCGGATACGGGATCTCGCCGGGTTGTTGCTACTATACTTGGGCTCAGCGTGATAAGATGAGCATATCACTTCACAGGCCCGGCAGCCGTTGCATTTTTCTATATCAATTGTTATTACCTTAACTGTTTTTTTAGCTTTGCTCATTTTTAAGGATCCCTCTTCGTTCAAAATCTTCACTGACATAAGCCAGATCTAATTCATGTAAATATTCCTTAGTGGGAATGCCTTCTTTGTTCCATCCCTTGAATTTATAATACGCATCCAAAAGTTCTTTTTCCAGCTCGGGAAATCTCCTTCTCCAATGATTTTCCGGCGGCTTTTCATCGGCCCTTCTCATACCTCTTCTTATATTGACGGCCCTGGTCAAATTCCGATTCCTGTTAGCAATCTTTGTCAGGCCTTCCTCGTCTATATCGATCCCCGTCCCCGCCGAAACAAATTTCGGATAATTGTGTATGTGGTAGGGGGGTTTAAGTGGGAACGAAGATAGGCCGGCACAAACCCCAAGGGAGTCATCAATATAGTGCATCCTTTCCATCCAATCTACAATTTCACAGCACGCTTCTATACCGGGGTAATAAGGCATGGAGTATTCTCCGCGCGGTTCCCAATTTACAAAGTATTCCTTAAATTTTTCATCCGGAACCTGGAACCAATCTTTGACAAAATCCTCTCTCTCTTTTCGGGTGGGAAAAGGCGCCTGGGGAAACTGTCCTTCTATTTGGGTGATATTAATTTTTTCCCCAGTAGAGTACATGAGATAGTAGATGGGGTTAAGCATACCTAGTTTGATCGGCACCTGCTCATGTTTTTTGATATTGTTATGAGCAAATTCTTCTGCACCATTACCAATTTGTTTGGCTGCCCAGTAAGTGCCATTGGCCAAAATATCTCCTATCCCTTCTCGCCTTACAATTCTTTCCAGCAACCAGTAAAATCTTCCTTCCTTATCAGATGGGCAACCCTTAAAGTCCTCATCCGTCAAAATACCGGCTTCCTTCAATTCGACAGCAAAAGCCATTACCTGCGGCGCGGAAAAGCCATCTATGCCATATTCCTGGGCACGGCCTGCAATATCAAAACCGAAGGATAGGCTATCTGTTAAAGCCGCCATGGTATAAGTGAGTTTGGAAAAACATTTCATCATATATTTGGAAATTCCCAGCACAGGATAGTCAATTACTGCCCCACATTCCAGCGGGCAGTTATAGCAACTAATCAAACGCTCCACCGCTTCTTTTTGTTCATTGGTCCATTTTTCTTCAATTTCTTCAGTCCAAAAATTTCTTCTCCTAACGCGAGCATTTCCCCAGGCAAAACTGGCTGTATGCCATTTTTCGTCATAAACTGCCATTTCCTGCGGTGAACCCAGTCCGGCCAAAATAGGCATCACCCCGGGGATGGGGTTTTCTTCCCGAAAACGTATATATTTCAAAACATCATTACAAAGTTCTATAAATTCAGCCGGGCGGGCAACAAATACATCTTTTGTGCCGCGAACAGCAATCGCCTTTAGGCCTTTACTTCCCATGACAGCACCTATACCCTGTCTGCTGGCGCTGGATCTTCCTTGTTCAATAGAAGCAAAATATACTTTATTTTCACCGGCTAACCCGATAGCCGCCACCTGGGCCTTTGGATCGTTAAGTTCCGCTGTAATAAGATCTGCAGTCTCCAAAGCTCCTTTTCCCTGAAGATGGGAGGCATCGCGTATTTCCACCTTATCATTGTTGATCCACAAGTAAACCAAATCAGGGGATTTGCCGCGGATAATTACCTTATCATAACCGGCATGTTTCAATTCAGCCGCCCAAAACCCACCCATCATAGAGTAGGCCATAAACAAAGTCTGCGGGGAAATGGTGGAAACGATAGTGCGATTGGCACCAACGGCCGGTGTACCCACCAGAAGGCCGGTACTAAAAATCAGTAAATTGTCGGGGGAAAAAGGTTCAACCTCGGGGGGAACCCTATCCCACAACAGTTTGGAATTAGTACCCAGGCCGCCCAGGTGAAGTTCGGTTAGTTTTGGATCAGTTTCCACTCTTTCAATGCTTCCACGGGACAAGTCAACCTCTAAATTGTATCCGGCCTCTGCATATCTCATTATTTAACACCTCAACGTGTGTTTTAACTTTTTTTAAAAACCGTATAAAAGAATATGTTTGCCTAACCACTTGATAAACCTATTACAATGTTTGTTTATAGTTTAAATTTAATCTTTGGCAAATGCACTTACCACTATATTTACCATACAAGATTTTTAAAACAAAGAGAATCGCTTAAAAGCATGGAAGCCAGGTTAAAAGAGAGTGAATAAAGGATTAGCTCTTTTGGGTGAGAATGGGTGGCATCCATGCTTTTAATTAGATATACCAGGAAAAAAGGGCTTGCTGACCCTAAGGCAAGCAAAACCCTATTAAAAGACAATGAAAATATTTCACCCTGTGTTTTTTATAAAATAAAAAAGTTAATTCATTTAACATGGCAGCTGCCGGCGCTTGGAATGACAGCTTTAACAAACATGGTGATCTCACGCATAACTGAATAGTTAAATATTAAAACACTAATGTCACCCGGGGCCTACTACCTAAGCTCAAAAGGTGCTACGGGAAAAGTAAGTGCTCCGGCAAGAACGTACGCTGCCTGTAAGGCCTCCGTAGGACAAAGGGGGAAACATTCCTTGCATTTCCAACATTCCTGGGAAGCTATTTCGGGAACAAAGCTTATTTCCCGCTTTGTCCCACTGTTAACAAAACCAATGGCATTTTTTTTCTTCACTTCAGCACAATATCTTACGCAAAGCGCACAGTGAATGCAAAAAGAAGATTCTTTTTCAAAACGGCCTTTGTCTGCACCATATTCTTCAGCCATTTCTTGCAATATTGCAGAATCCGGAGCATGAGCGAGCATCAATTCCAACAGGGTTTTGCGGATCTTGTTTATTTTTTCAGATCTTGTTTTTACCACCATATCATTGGCCACAGGGTGTGAACAGGCGGTATCGAGCCTGACCCTGCCCCTGGATTCAACTTCCACCATGCAAATCCTGCAAGCAGTATAGGTTTCCAGTTTTTCATGATGGCAGAGAGTCGGGATATATATTCCCGCGCTTTGTGCTGCTTCTAAAACGGTCATGCCTTCTTCAGCTTTAACCTCTTTATTATCAATAGTCAAGGTGACTACGCCCATTTTGTTCGCCTCACTTGCATGTTTATTCTATTTTATACGGCACTGCAAATTACTGTTTTCGTGTGCTGCGGCCAGGCGTTTTGCCTAGGCGCTTGTTTCGCTCAACGTTTCAATCAGTGCTTTGCAGACACCTCCAGGGCAGCGTTTCTCTTTGATATGAGCTTCATATTCATCCCTGAAGTGCTTAAGAGTACTAAGCAGCGGGCCGGAGGCTCCTTGCCCCAGGGCGCAAAGCGCTGCATCTTGTTGCACTTCGGAAATTAGTTCCAAAAGCTCAATGTCACTTTCCTTGCCCTTTCCCTCGGTAATATTATTTAAAATTCTTAACATCTGTTTGAGGCCCTCGCGGCATGGCGTGCATTTGCCACACGACTCGTTAGCAAGAAAGTTAAGGTGGTAGATAACCATATCCACGATACAGGTATCTTCGTCGGCTACCACTAAGCCAGGTCCCATAGCCAAACCGGCGGCGTTTAGTTCTTCAAAATCTACGTGCAGATCCAGTAAGTTCTCCGGGATAAATCCTCCCATTGGCCCTCCGACCTGCAGCGCTTTAAACTTCTTATCCCCGGGAATACCGCCGCCTATATCGAAAATAACCTCTCTTAAGGTCATGCCCATGGGCACTTCCACCATTCCGGTATTTTTAATCTTGCCTGAAAGGGAAAAAATTCTGGTCCCTTTGCTTTTTTCGGTACCTATGGCTGCAAACGAATCAGCTCCCTGATTAATGATCAATGGAACATTGGCCCAGGTCTGCAAATTGTTCAAAACAGTAGGCTTGGCCCATAATCCTCTGTCTGTACCGTGATCGTACTTCATCCTGGGCTCTCCTATTCTGCCTTCCATCGAAGCCATTAATGCCGTTGATTCACCAAGAACGTAACCTCCACCGTCAATGCATACCTCCATGGTAAGATCAAAACCGGAACCCAAAATATCTTTGCCCAAAAGGCCATATTTTTCGGCTTGTTCAATAGCTAACCGTGCATTTTCCACTGTTTGAGGAAATTCATCCCCAACAAAAATATAGGCTTCGCAGGCTCCGATAGCATATGAACCGATGATCATTCCCTCAACGATAAGATGGGGATTTGCCTCCAGTAACCTTCTGTCGGCAAATGCGCCGGGATCACCTTCGTGACAGTTGCAGATAACATATTTAGTGTTATCACCTTTAGATTTTCGGCAGGATTCCCATTTGAAGCCGGCAGGAAAACCACTACCGCTCCGGCCCCGTAAATCGGCTTTACTTACTTCCTCTATGACCTGTTCTGCCGACATATCGCGCATGACCTTGTTCAGTGCTGAATATCCTCCCGCCGCCATGTAATCTTCTATGCTTTTGGGATCGATCTTCATATTATCTCCGATAAGAAGGCGCATTTGTTTTTGGAAAAAAGGTATTTCGTCTTCATGAGCTGCTTTTTCCCCGGTATTCGGATCCGTGTAGATCAGGCGTTCAATTACTTTTTTACCAACCACGGTCTGGGATATAATTTCCGGAACATCCTCCGGAGTTACCTGTACATAACAGATCTTTTGGGGGTAGATAACCACTATCGGCGCTTTTTCACATAAACCGGGGCAACCGGCAGCTTTGGTGTCTACATCGGCCTTCAGTCCTTGCTTTTCAATTTCTGCTTTAAAAGCAGCTATAACTTCACCCGCACCGGAGGCAAGACAACTGGAACCGGCACATATTGAAATGCAGGGCCTGTTTGGATCTCTTTGGGTTGATACTTCTTGTCTTATTTTTTCTAATTCTTCAGGTGATTTTATCTGTGCCATAACCCTTCCCTCACTCGTATTTTTTCAGCGGTTCCGCTGCTTTTTTCGGCGACATTTTACCATAAATTTTTCCGTCTACCTCCATTACCGGGCCTAAGGCACATTGGCCCAGGCAGTTAACGGCCTCCAGCCTAAACTTTAGATCCGGATCCGTCTCGCCGGGTTTAATCCCTGTCAGCTCTTGGACTTTGTCGAGAACGCGCTGCGCACCCCGAAGATGACAGGAAGTGCCGTTACAAACGTGAATTGTATGCCGTCCTTTAGGCGCCAAGCTAAAAGCCTTATAAAAAGTGGCTGTCTGCTGAACGCGGGCCAAAGGAACCTCCAGTTTTTCGCTGACTCTTTTCAATGCCTTCGGAGAAAGCCAGCCATATTCGTCCTGAATATCCAGCAACACCTTAATCAGCGCGCTTTCTTCCGCATGATGTTTATCAATGATCAGATCAATTTTACTGTCATCCATGGCTTCAGTCCTGACCTCCTTCTTTATCCTGGTCTGTTCCGCTTTATTATCCTCAACTTAGGCCTAAAGCGAAGCGATCCTGGCTTTCCTCATACTTGACCAGTCCTTGTCTCGCTGAATTATTAAGATGTCTAAATATCTCAGATGGAGTTAGGCCTAAAATTTGGGAAATGTCTCCGGTTGAAAGAGGTTTTTCACGTAAAAGCAGCATGATTTGGCTAATCACTAACTTATCTGCAATTAACTCGTCAAATAATCTATCCATTTCTTCACCGGAGTAGAACTCCTGATATTCTTCTTGTGTATCAAAATGTACTCTAAGCCTTTCATTTTCTACCACTCTGATGTAAGGAATCAGCTTTGTTATGGCTTTTAATTTCAGCTCTAATTCATCTTTCGCCAATCCTTCACTTTCGCCAAGCGGGCCCAACTCTTTCACCCCCGTGACGAAATCGTTAACAGATTCTACAAAAATATTGGCATCACTTCCGGACATAAACTCCAGTCTAAGTCTTTCCGGATTTAGCCCCACACGCTCGAATACCTTTTTAAACAGCAACACCAATTTTAGTGCCTGATGATTCCCATGGGTAGTATAGTTACATTCACCTAGACGGCAACCGCCGATAAACACCCCGTCCGCCCCTTTTGAAAAAGCACGGAGCACATGTGACGAGTCGACTCTACCGGTACACATGACGCGGATAAGTCTCATTTCCGTTGTATATTGTAGTCTGGAAACTCCAGCCAAGTCAGCAGCACCGTATCCTCACCAGTGGCACACAAAACCTAGGATTTTCGGTTTATATTTTAATCCCGCACCCATTCCTATCTCCCCTCCTTAGTTGTCAGTCATCGTTTCATTTATACACATTTCCGGTTTGCAGTTGATATTTATATCTGATACAGGTACCTTTAGACACCCCCGGCCACCTTATCAGCTTGTTGTACTGCCTTTGTCTCTGAAATCATGGCATCAATTTCGCTCAAAATTTCTTTGTCGGTAAAATGTTTGAGCTGTATGGCACCCGTGGGGCACACTCTGTTGCAAAGACCGTCCCCTTTGCAAAGAACGGGATTAACCCTGGCTTTTCTGCCTTGGGGCGATTCATAAAATTCAATAGCACCATATGTGCAAAATTCGATACAAGCCCCGCAGGAAATACATTTGTCTTCTTCCACCTCACAGACAGATCCGGAGGCAACAACCGTATCGTGTGAAAGAAGTGTCAAGGCCCTGCCGGCAGCACCATAAGCCTGGTTAACGGTTTCGGATATAAGCTTGGGGTAATGAGCCATGCCGCAAAGGAAAACGCCTTCTGTACCAAAATCAACGGGCCTTAGTTTGACATGAGCCTCTTTGAAGAAACCGTCGGGGCTCAAGGTTACCTTAAACATCCCGGCTACTTCTTTAGTCGTTTCAGAAGGTACAACAGCAGCAGCCAAAGCAACTATATCAGCATCTATTTCCATTTTCTTGCCCAAAACATAGTCTGGCAATGTCACTCTTAAAATGTTGCGATCGTCCTCATAGCTCGTAGCGGGTTCTATTTGGGGATTATTTTCCGGTTCGTAGCGGATAAAGGTGACGTTTTTGCCTGCCGCCTCACGATAATAATCTTCGTTGAACCCATAAGTTCTTATGTCCCGGAAAAGAATGTAAATATCCATTTCGGGGTTTGCTTCCTTTAGCTTCAAGGCATTTTTTACAGATTCGCTGCAGCAAACACGGCTGCAGTAATCCCTGTCTTCATTTCTGCAACCCACGCACTGAATCATGACCAGGCTTTGAGCACCGGTTATCCTTTCATCTGCCGCAGCAAGTCTTTCTTCCAGTTCGAGGTGGGTCATAACCCGATCATCTTCCCCATAAAGATACTCATCCGGTACAGATACCTCAGCCCCCGTGGCAATGATGACCACTCCATGCTTTATTTCCATGCTTCTCCCTTCAGATTCTATTTCGGTTACAAAATTCCCCACATAACCATCGGATTTTGTAACATCCGCATCGGTATAAACATGGATTAAAGGATGACGGTAAACCCTACGCCTAAGATCGTCCAAGTACTCCTGGACATCCAGCCCTTCCAGAGTATGATGGATTCTTCGTGCTATTCCACCCAGCTCTGCATCTTTTTCCACCAAATAGACCTCATGACCCTGTTCAGCTATGGATAGGGCTGAATTCATACCAGCCAGACCCCCACCCAGTACCAAAGCTGCCTTATTAACAGGTAATTCAAACTCCTGCAGGGGCTCCAAATGGCAAACCCGTGCTACCGACATGCGGATTATATCTTTGGCCTTTTTTGTAGCTGTTTCCTTTTCTTTGGAGTGAACCCAGGAACAATGTTCCCTGATATTGGCCATCTCCAGGTAATATTGGTTGATCCCCGCTTCACGGAGAGTTTCACGGAATGTGGGTTCGTGTGTCCGGGGAGTACAGGCGGCAACAACTACGCGATTTAGGCCTTTTTCTTTAATCATATCCGTTATTTCCTGAGCTGAATTGGTAGCACATGCAAATAACTGTTCTTGGGCATAGACAACATGGGGAAGGGTCAAGGCATACTCTACCGCTGAAGGCACATCGACAACCCTTCCGATATTGGCACCACAATGGCAGACAAAAACGCCCACCCTGGGCTCCTCCATGGAGACATCTCTTTCCGAAGGGTATACCTTTTCTATGGCCAGGTCTCCCCGCCTATAGTCAAGAAACTCGCCACATTGGGAGCTGGCACCGCTGGCAGTCATCACTGCTTCGGGGATATCCATGGGACCCTGGAAAGCCCCGCTTATGAAAATTCCCGGGCGTGAAGTTTTGATGGGGTCAGAAGGATCGATCTTGCAAAATCCGTGTTCTTCCAATTCAATGCCGAATTTCTTCGCCAGCCCTTCGTAATCAGCCGGAGGGTTTAATCCTATGGAGAGAACCACCATGTCAAATTCCTCTTCCTTGACCCCGTCTTCAAACGTAGAATAACGCACGATAACGTTTTTGTTTTCCGGGTTCTCTCCCGCCACTGATGTGTAACTCCTGACAAAGCGGACATTGGAAAGTTCTTCGGCCCTTTCGTAAAACCGCTCAAAATCTTTACCAAAGGAACGAATATCATTATGAAATACGGTACATTCTACTCCTTCAAGATGATCTTTTGTCAGGATAACCTGCTTCTGTGTATAGGTACAGCACACAGCCGAACAGTAGCTATTACCGCCCTCGATAACTTGACGTGAACCAACACACTGGATCCAGGCAATCTTTTGGGGAGGTTTAAGATCGGAATTGCGCAAAACCTCGCCTTCGTATGGGCCCGTGGAACTTAAAAGACGTTCAAAGTCCATGCTGGTTACAACATTTTCATATTTTCCGTAGCCATAATCCTGCCTCAGTTCAGGATTGAAAGGTTCTAAACCGGGAGACAAGATTACCGACCCTACTTTAAGTTCAATTTTTTCTTCCGTTTGATTAAAATCAATGGCATCATTTTGACAAACTGCTTCACAGATAGTACATGTTTTGTCTTTAAGGTAACGGCAACTTTCATCAATGTAGGCAACAAGGGGAATCGCTTGCGAAAAATATATATGAATAGCTTTATTTTTTGAGATCCCCTGGTTAAATGGATCCGGATAGACTACCGGGCAGTTTTCCACACAAGTGGTACAACCCGTACATTTGCTTTCATCTACATAGCGGGGTTTTTTAGTCAATGTTACCATGAAATCTCCCGCTTCACCCTCTATACTTTTAACTTCTGTATAGGTTAAAACTTCTATATTTGTATGCCGGCCGACCTCGACCAGTTTGGGTGAGAGTATTCACATGGAGCATTCGTTGGTAGGAAAAGTTTTGTCCAGCTGGGCCATATGCCCACCGATGGCAGGCCCTTCTTCAACCAAGTAGACCTTAAAACCGGCTGCGGCAAGATCCAGTGAAGCCTGAATGCCGCTGATTCCTCCGCCGACTACCATAACATCTCCAAAATTAGTACCAGCTAAATTTCTTAGAAGCTGTTCGTCGATTCCTTCCAGCTCTTTTACCACTTTCTATCACCTCACCAGGTTTTGTGTTCCTGTGTTTTTCCGGCAAAACATGCTTAGCCTGTAAAATGGCCCAGCCGTTCCGGGTGGGTAAATACGCTTAATTTTTCATCCCGGACTTGGCCAACCAGAGCGATACCCAGATCGCGGGCCAGTGTAACTGCGTCTTTCGTCGGCGCACGCCGTGAGGCCACAATAGGAACCTGCATCTTGGCTGCTTTAAGCAGCATTTCCGAGGAAATACGACCGGTAATCAGCAATAACCGATCTGTTGTTGGTATTTCCCTGAGCAAGCATTCGCCCTGAACCTTATTCAGGGTGTTATGACGACCAATGTCTTCAGCTACTACTAACAAATTTTTGTTATCGGAAAGAGCTGAAGTGTGTACACCGCCGCTGAGCTGATACAAATCCATGTTTTTTTGGAGATGTTTCATCAATGAAAGCACCTCAGCCGGCGTAACAACAAAATCCGAGTCAACCTTTAAAGCCTGGGTTTGGAAAACCAGGCTTCCACTGCATCCCAATGTCCGCAGTGTTGGCAATTCATAGTCATCGCGGCTCAGGTTTACCTCAGCCAGGGATTCCTCCTTGCTTATCCACATGCTTGCTATATCTTCGATGTTTGAAATGATCCCTTCGGCGTAAAGATATCCGACGACAAGATAATTTAGTTTGTCCGCAGTACACAAAATTTTGACCAGCGGCTGCCGGTTGACATTAACAATAAGTTCCATTTCGGTTGGCACGTACGCCGAGGTTCTAAGCCAACCCTTATTAGAATAGCGATCGCAGACAATATTGGCTGCCGTGCCTTTCGTTTCCGGGCCGCTGCTCATATTTTGCATGTTTACCTCCTTTTCTAGATCACTTCCCGGAGAATCTCCGTGATGTCCTTCACCTCTAGGACATCCTCATAATTTAGACCCAACCTGCCTTCCTCAAGAGCATCGATACAGTATGGGCAAGAGGTAACCAGCTCTTCAACCCCAAGATCTACAGCCTGCTCTATTCTAAGGTTAGCAAATCTTTCCTCCATTTTAGTGTCAATCCAAATCCTGCCTCCTCCCATTCCGCAACAAAGACTATCTTCCCGCGACTCAGCCATCTCTATCAGTTCCAAACCAGGTATCTTGTTTAAGACCTCGCGCGGTTCATCAAATATGCCATTATGGCGGCCCAGATAGCAAGGATCATGATATGTTACTTTCTTTTCATATTCCTTATTAATCTGGAGCCTTCCTTCATTAAGAAGTTCGCACAAATACTGGGAAATATGAACTATATCAAAGTTTACCTTAAATTCAGGGTATTCATTTTTAAATGTATGGTAGCAATGGGGAGAAAGAACAAGGATCCTTTTTACTCCGTTTTCGACAAAAGTTTTAATGTTTTCCCGGGCCAAAGTTTTAAATAAGTCCTCATGGCCTGTTTTGCGGATGCTTTCCCCACAACAGTTTTCCTTGGTGCCTAATATTCCGAATTCCACCCCTGCTTTATTGAGAATCTCGGAGACGGCTTGAGCGACTTTTTTCATCCTTTGGTCATAGCTGGGCATGCAGCCGGGATAAAAAAGTATATCCATTTCTTCAGTGAATTCTTTAACATCATACCCTTCCGCCCAGTCAGCCCTGTTTGCCCGCTCTTGAACAAAGGGGTTTCCTTCGGCGGCAAGGCTGGCACTGGCAGAACGGACAGGCCTAAGCAGTTCATTGGAAACACCATATCCTGTAGCCAACCTGCGCATAGCCACCACATTGTCTATCTGTTTTACATCCCGGGGACATTCATCCGGGCATTTTCCACAAGTGGTACAGCGCCAAACCTCTTCGAGTTCCACTTCCGGCAAGCCGAATGTAGCTTCGCGGATCAGTTTACGCATGCTGAAATCCGTTACCCTGTTCCAAGGGCAAACAGTATCGCATTTCCCACACTGATAACAATACTTGGAGGCTTCTCCGCCATATTCTTTTAGTTCCTCTATTATTTCTTTGAAGGGGGCTTCAACGTCCATATTTTATCCCTTCTTTCACCTTGATGTTTTAACTCAATATTACAGCTTTGTTTCAACTTTTCCGTGATAACCTGGCAAAGCTATCTGTTACTTTTTGGTAACCGTACCTGTCTACCAATGATTTCAATCCCAACTCCATTTCGCTTAATTTCACTGATTCTTCATATTCTACCTTTTCTACCTCTTCATAGGTCAAGGCGTCGAGCGAACATGCCTGGACACACAATGGCTCCTCTTGTGGAGGATCATCTTCACACAGATCACATTTGAGAGGAAGGCCGGAGTCGGGGTCTTTAAATAAATCCCTTGTAGGGCAGACACTGCCGCAGAAACTACATTCGCTGTACTCTTTCCCGTTAATCGTGTAAGTGCGCCGGCCGTCACATCCGGCTTTGGTATAGTCAGTAGCCCGTATGGGCACATATTCATCGTTAATTTCGTCGGTGATAACCCGAATCCGGGACCGGGCCGGGTTTATACTGCTGTATTTGGGTACAGCATGAAATGCCGAGCAAGCCATCTCGCAAGCGCGGCAGCCATTGCATTTATCAAGATTGACCTTAATAGTTTTAACTATTTTTTTCTCCGAATTGTTATTCACGGCTGGCACCCCCTTGTTTCCCTTCTGCTTCTTTTTTCGCCAATTCTTCGGAGGGCGTACCTTCATCGCCGGTCAAAATCCCTCTTTGTATAAACTCCTCGCCCACATAGCCCAATTCCAACTCCTCCAGGGTCTTTACAGTGGGAATTCCCTCTTTGGTCCATCCTTTGAAGTCATAATAATCATCGAGCAGTTTTTGTTCAAATTCTTCATCCCTTAACGCCCAGTGATTTTCGGGGGGACGTTCATCTTTTCTCCGCAAACCTCTTCTTACATTAAGGGCTCTGACCAAGGTACGAATTCGTTGGAAACATTTCCACAGCTTGTCCTTGTCTATCTCCATCCCATGGGCAAGCGATACTATCTCAGGCATGTTATTTATATGGTAGACCACACCTCCACCAAACTGGCCTCTAAACGATGACAAGAAACCACAAAACCCCAGGGAGTCGTCGAGGAAATGCATAGCCTCGTTCCAGTCGGTAATGGCACAAGATGCCTCATTGGAGATATCGTGCCGTTTTTCCCATTCCATAAAGTATTTTTTAAATTTCTCATCAGGTACCACCGGAGCCCACTTTTCGACAAATTCTTTTCTTTCTTCTATGGTTGGAAGCGGATCCTGGGGAAAAGAACCTTCGATCTGGGTAATAGCCATCTTCTCACCGGTAGCGATCATAAGGAAGTAAGGAGGGTTAAGCCTTCCAAGTTTGATAGGCAGCTGTTCAAATTTTTTGGTGGTGTTGTGATCATACTTTTCTGCACCATTGCCGATCTGGCGTGCCGCCCAATAAACACCATTGGCTAAAGCGTCCCCTACGGCTCCCTCACGGCGGGCAATTTTTTCCAGAAGGTAAAAAGACCTTTCCCCAGAATCAGTGGGGAAATCCGGCAGATCTTTATCAGTTAAAATACCGGCTTCGTACAGTTCAATGCCGAAGCCAATAGCCTGTGCAGTTGAATAAGAATCCAAACCGTATTCCATAGCTATCGGCAAAATTTCATAACTAAAATCCAATTCTTTAAAAGCCGCCATATGATAAGTATCTTTTCCATAACACTTATAGCCGAATCTGTGCCCTTTATAGTTTATTACGTTAATACATTGTTTCGAACAGTTATAGCATCCCTTCTGACGATCCATATTGTCATATTTCAAGTCAGTCCATCTCTGTTGCAGTTCTTCGCTCCAATAATTTTTAATCCGCACACGCGCATTACCCCAGGCAAAGTTGTCGTGGTGGAAGCTATCGTCTTCATCGACCGCCATCCAATCGCCGACATCATCGCTTTCGGCAATTTTCCTCCTTAGATCAATACAGTACTCAAAGAGCTCAGCCGGTTTGGCAATATGGAGATCCTTTGTGCCACGAACGGCTATCGCCTTTAATCTTTTATCCCCCATAACCGGCCCCGGGCCGCGGGCAGCACTGTTGAAACCGTGTTCGATACTGGCTGTGTAAACCTTATTTTCTCCGGCCAAGCCGATACCGGCCACCTGACAGTGGGGTTCATTTAGTTCCTCTCTGATGAGCGCTGTAGTACCATGGATACCCTTTCCCTGGAGATGGGCGGCATCACGTATCTCCACCTTATCATCCTTAATCCATAAATAAACTAACTTGGGGGCTTTGCCGCGAATAATTATTCTGTCATAACCGGCATACTTTAGTTCCGGCCCAAAAAAACCCCCCATCAATGAGTGTGCCAGTAAATTTGTCTGGGGAGAAAAAGTATTCACCGCGGTGCGGTTAGCACCAGGAACAGGTGTGCCATGCAAAAGGCCGGCACTGAATATTAACAAATTATCAGGGGAGAAAGGTTCGACATCAGGTGGAACCCTATCCCATAGTATCTTGGCGGCGATTCCTTGGCCTCCCAAATAAAGTTCGGTCCATTTCGGGTCGGTTTCTACTTTTTCAATGTTTCCCGTGGACAAATCCACTTCCAAACTATACCCTGTTTCTGCGTACCTCATTTTTCAACACCTCTAGGTATGTTTTTACTATGAATAACCATTCCTAAAAGAAAATAGCCAGCCTTTCGCTATCTTTTTTTCTTTCAAATATTTCATCAAAAGGCAACCATAGTTATTTCGCTATTATTAATTGTTTTCTAAACACTATCCAGGGGCGTACCTTGGAAATACTTTCGTTTTCTGATAAACCATGTAATACTGCGCAACCCAAAAACCCTCAAAAAAACTTCATTTAACCATCGGCCGGAAGGCCGCCTGCGGACTGTTATCCAAAAACAATTTCACCTTTTACAACATAATATTCACTCCTTTTATACCATTTAAATATTGGCCCAACCTACCGTTTGTTTTTATATTTCCGTTGTTTTCCCACCCGGCCAATCTATTTTGTTTTAATTATTTCACAAGCCGATCTTTTTGTCAATGTTATTTTTTCAATCCCCATTGAACTGTTCAATATTGAAATTTGCAGTTCCAACCAGAATATAATTATGCCATTTTCGCGTTTCGCGCACCATCAATTATGTTTCATATAAGATTCTATTCAACATTTTATTTTCTTTTCCTTTCTATCACTGTAAAAGAATATCAAACAGCAAATAAGCACCAGGAAAATGAAACGACTACTTGCTAATGATCCCCATGTATGATACTATGGTTTGCAGTATTAAAAAGATGTGAACAACTTAAACGATCTTTGGCCTCTGTTTTAACAACGTGCATAAAGTAAGTTTGATGTTATTCCACTTTTTGATGCATAATTTAAAAGGAGGCCTGTAAATGGAAGGCACAGTTAAATGGTTTAACCCGGACAAAGGTTTCGGATTTATTGAGGTTGCCGAAGGTGATGACGTTTTTGTTCATTACTCCGCTATCCAAGAAGAAGGATTCAAAACCTTGGAGGAAGGGCAAAGCGTGAAATTTGATGTTGTCGAAGGGGATCGCGGTCCCCAGGCAGCCAATGTTGTTCGTATTTAGTAAAAATAAATGCTCCGAATAACGGAAAAAAAGATATTTTAAAAAAAAGAGCCGGGAACAGTTCCCGGCTCTTTTTGTACTTCTTCACCTATTTTTTTACATCGGGGGCATTCCGCCCATACCGCCCATACCGCTCATATCGGGGAGTTTTTCTTCCTCGGGTTCGGCAACCACTGCTTCGGTTGTCAGGAACAGCGAAGCAATGCTGGCCGCATTTTGAATAGCAGAACGTACCACTTTGGCAGGATCAACAATACCGGCATCCATCATATTAACATATTGGCCGTCAAGGACATTAAGACCTGTTTCCTTGTCCATATCTTTGATCCTTTCCACAACTATAGAACCTTCTTCCCCGGCATTTTCTGCAATTTGCCGCAGCGGTTCCTCAAGGGCGCGACGTATAATTTGGACCCCTACGTTTTCGTCCCCTTCCAGCTGGAGTTCATCAAGTGCCTTTATAGCATTGAGGTAGGCTACACCGCCACCGGCAACAATGCCCTCTTCGACTGCCGCCCTGGTTGCGGAAAGAGCATCCTCTATGCGCAGCTTTCTTTCTTTCATCTCTGTTTCCGTAGCCGCTCCTACTTCGATCACAGCTACTCCACCAGCCAGTTTAGCCAGGCGTTCCTGCAGCTTTTCTTTATCAAAATCGGAGGTGGATTCTTCAATTTGCACGCGGATCTGGCTAATACGCTTATTGATATCATCAGGAGAACCTACGCCATCAACGATAACTGTATCATCTTTGTCAATCCTTACCTGACGGGCACTGCCCAACATGTCGATATCAACATTTTTTATATCAAGGCCCAGATCTTCTGAGATGACCTGCCCACCGGTTAAAATGGCAATGTCCTCCAACATAGCCTTGCGACGATCGCCGAAGCCGGGAGCCTTGACGGCTACACCGGTGAAAGTCCCCCGAATTTTGTTTACCACTAGGGTGGCCAGCGCCTCTCCTTCTACATCTTCAGCAATAAGTAAAAACGGTTTACCGCGTTGTACGATTTTTTCTAAAAGGGGTAATACATCATGGATATTGCTGATTTTCTGATCAGTAAGCATGATCATCGGATCTTCCAATACCGCTTCCATTTTCTCCGTATCTGTAACCATATAGGGAGAAATATAGCCCCTGTCAAACTGCATTCCTTCTACAACTTTCAGATCAGTCAGGAAACCACGGGATTCTTCAACAGTGATCACACCGTCTTTCCCTACCTTTTCCATGGCATCTGCAATCAAATTGCCAATGGTCTCATCATCAGCGGATATTGAGGCGACCTGTGAAATTGCTTCCCTGTCTTCCACAGATTTACTCTGCTTTTTAATTTTTTCCAATATTTTCTTAACGGCCTTATCAATGCCTTTTTTGAGAAGCATTGGGTTTGTGCCCGCCGTAACATTTTTAATACCCTGCTTGATGATGGCCTGCGCCAATAGAGTAGCCGAGGTGGTGCCGTCGCCGGCTACATCCTGTGTCTTGTTTGCCACCTCTTTAACCAGTTGCGCACCCATGTTTTCGAAGTGATCTTCCAGTTCGATTTCCCGGGCAATGGTTACACCATCGTTAGTAATCTGGGGAGAACCAAACTTTTTATCCAGCACTACGTTACGCCCCTTGGGGCCCAAAGTAACCTTTACAGTGTTAGCAAGCTTATCAACCCCTTTTTCTAGGGCTTGGCGTGCATCCTCACGATAAAGTATCTCCTTGAATGCCATATGTAAATAACCCTCCTTGCATAATAAATAATTTAAACAATTTTAGGCAAAACAGTTTGCCTTCAGTCATAAACAGCCAAAACATCGTCTTGGCGCAAAATGAGATATTCTTCCCCTTCAATCTTGATCTCCGTCCCGGCATACTTGGAAAAAATAATTTTGTCACCAGTTTTCAGTTCCATTTGAACTTTTGTGCCGTCATCGAGGGTCCGACCCGGGCCAACTGCTTTGACCTCACCTTCCTGAGGTTTTTCTTTGGCTTTATCCGGAAGGACAATACCGGAACTAGTCTTTTCTTCCTCCTCCAGGACCTTAACAATTAACCTGTCCCCTAATGGTTTTAAATTCATGCTGGATACCTCCTAACTTTTTTAAAAGGTTATTTGTTAGCACTCATTCCAGATGAGTGCTAATCGAATGCCTAGATAATGATACAAAAAATACCTTACAAATATCAAATCCGACAAGCGCCCATAGGAAAGCACTGTAGAAAATTAAAGCCCATTTACTTTAGGTTTCCTTTCTATTCTCATTTTTACTTGACATTTCTAAGGATGAACATATTATTTCCTTCTCTAAAAAAAATATGCCCCATTATATTCTCATAAAAATACCGCAGAAAGCAGGTAATTAGTAAAAGGAAAATGCATTTATCGGTAGAACCAAATCTGCTTCTGCAAAGAATTTATAACAAGGCTGGGGTAAAAAGGGATCCTTTGTTCTGAAGAATGTGTTTTAAAATTCCAAGCCTGCTCTTGCTCTGATGCCGGAATGGAAGTAATGTTTTATTTCCCGTACCTCGCTGACCAAGTCAGCGGCAGCTACTATTTCCTGAGGAGCATTACGACCGGTAAGAACTACATTTACGTGTTTCGGCCGTTTGGCAAGCATTTCGATTACTTCATGGACCCCAAGCTGCCCCCGATCCAGGACTATATTTATTTCGTCAAAAATTACAAGATCATATCTTCCGCCGGCAAGAGCTTCCTTGCCCTTTTTAAATCCCTCTTGCACGACTTTTTCGCCATCATCGATTAAGGTTCCGTCGGGAGACATTATATGCTTTCCCGATTGGATAACTTCAAAATCAGGAAGGTATTTGTTGATTGCCCGGATTTCCCCGGTGCCGGGATCGCTTTTCTTGAACTGGAGCATAAAAACCCTTTTGCCGTGCCCGACAGCCCTTAAAGCCAGGCCCAAAGCCGCCGTTGTTTTACCTTTTCCCTTTCCCGTATAAACCAGAACAAGTCCTTTCTTATTCTCCATACACCAAACCCAGCCTTTCTTAGAAAATTATCACTTTTTAGCCACTTGGAACGCCTGTTAATCATGGGGGAGGTGCACTGCACAATCGGCTTCCTCTCCCTGAATCAATTCAAAAGCATGAAAAACGGCAGGGGCGATCACTTCCAAACATTCTTTTACCGCCCGGGGGCTCCCGGGCAAGTTTACGATAAGGCTTTCTTTGCGTATCCCGCAAACAGCGCGGGACAACATGGCATGCGGGGTTTTTTTAAGGCTTTCCATTCTCATAGCCTCGGCCATCCCCGGCACCTCTTTAT
>JAAZMP010000162.1 GCA_012798755.1 Bacillota bacterium | reverse complement strand
TCACCGTCTGGATAAGTTAAAAAGGTGATGGTGGAAGTGCCCACGAAACTGGATGTGATATAAAAGCTTACCTGACCCTTTTTAACGCTTGTAACGGTTATAGGTTTCCCCTTACCCCCACACAAGGTGTAACTATCCTCTTCAAGTGTACCTTTTAAATCATTATCAGCAGAATCAGCAGAAATTACATCTGCCCCACTCCTGCTGGTTTTAATCCAAAACTTAATTGCTTTACCTGTAGTTCCACCTACTTCATCGTCATTCACTGGTGCACCATCTGAAGCATAAAAAGTCATGGTGATTTTCGCTTCATCACCAACAGTCAGCTCTGTTTCATCGACCTCGACATCAGTTGCACCCAAAACTACCTCAGGCTCACCGTTGCCTCCCGCAAACACGCTTGCCGGCACCAGAGCCAACATCATGGCAGTTATTACGAGAATCGCAAATAGTTTACGCGATTTAATACTCAATGTTCAATTCCCTCCTTAGTAAGTTCGGACTGCTAAAAGCCTCCTGGTAAAGAAACTTTTAGCATTGTTTACGTTTAATGAAAAACGTCTTTCACATTTGTGAACATTCGGGGTAAAAAAAATTACCCCAAACACATCCCTCATAACTCTTACGCGTTCCTCCTATTTATTTGCCCGTCCCCCAGGCATCCCCCCTTTGATGTTCTAGGCTTAAACTTTGTTTAAAACTTATTATTTTCATCCTCTTTGGGACAGCTGCCATGTGATTTAGCTTCCATGGAGTTATGTGCGCATGCCATTTTTTCGCGAACACGCCCCCAGTGTTCTCCAATTCTACATTTAATTGGATTCTCCTTCTTTTAAATAGAAAAATATTAAAAAATATTTTCTGCTTTGCCAATTAAATTATTAGCTGGCTCGAGCTGCCTTTACAGAATGAAAAAGGCGGCAATGTAAAATCTTGTGTTCATTACCAACCTTCACTAATCTATAACGCAACATCTGGCTAAAGGTTACGCTTCCGGAAAAAGTTTTTTTACAGATAGCAAAAAATAGGCGAGCGCCGGCGGGGTGAAATAAGTGATTTTGGCTCTTTGTAAAGCGGAAAAAGCCTGGTATAATGGAAAGCAGAAAAAGCCTGGGGGAAATAAAACAGTCAGGGATGCTAAACAAAACTTCTTTTTACTGCTTGTCATTTTGAAACGGGGTGAGATTGTTGCCGGAGATCTGCGGATACAAGCCGGGCGATGAAAAAGAAATCCTAGAGCTTTTTACCCGGGTTTTCGGGAAAAAGCGCAGCATGGAACACTGGCGCTGGGAAAACAAGGAGAACCCCCGGGGGGAAAGCGAGTTTGCGCTGCTAAAAGATGATGGCCGGGATAATAACAGGATCAAAGGGCATCTCTGCCTGCATCCTTTTCTTTTGCAGGCCGGTGGGAAGCAGCTTATGGCCGGGCAGCGCATCAATCTCATGCTGGATAAAGAATACCGCGGGCAGAGTTACTTTGGAAAAATGTTCGCGCACCTGCTGGAAAGCGGCAGGAAAAAAGGGATGCTTTTTACGTATGGCTTTCCTAATGCGCAGTCTTTTAAAGCATTGCGCAAAGTATATAACGCCAAAGAGCTGGGGGAGATACCCCGCTTTGTCAAATTTTATGATGGTTTTAAAGCGGCCCGGCATTTTTTGGGCAACCGTTTGGTGGCTTTTGTAGCCGGGTGTTTTCTGCAGGTACTGCTGGGCATGAAAAAGAAAAGGACGGCAAAAAGTGAAGGTGTATTTGAAGTAACAAAGTTTGACTCCCGTTTCGATGAGCTTTGGCAAAAAGCCGGCCAGGGCTTGCACGTGGCAACGGTGCGGGACAGCGTCTACCTGGACTGGCGCTATGGCAGATCAGCGCGGGATTATAAAATCTGGGCTTTTGCGGAAGAAGACGGCAGTATCTCCGGCTATCTGGTCTTGCTGGTTGAAAAGGAGATAGGCCATATCATTGATCTTTTGGCACTGGAGGACAGCGAGGCGCTCCCGGCTCTGCTG
>JAAZMP010000161.1 GCA_012798755.1 Bacillota bacterium | reverse complement strand
TGCAAGGCGGGTTTTCAAGCGGAAGGTTGCTGGTTTTTTACATAAGCTAGAAAATTGAAACCAGCTATCCGGAAGGGAGGGAAAAGGTGATGACTTTAGCTGATTTGCTAAGACAGGAAGGCCGTGAGGAAGGTCGTGAAGAAGGCCGGAAAGAAGGTCGTGAAGAAGGCCGCGAAGAAGGCAGAAAAAAAAGTATAGAAAGCGTAGTTGAAAAATCAATAATTAAAGGGTTGACCACTGAAGACATTGCCGAAATTACGGGGCTTAATAGAGAACAAATAGAAAAAATTAGAAAAAGGATGCTTGTTTAAAATAGAAATAACAGTTTCACCTTTTTATTTAGCATGCTTGAAACTGCCCTTGCAAACTATAAATTTTATTAAAATTCAAATTAGAATTTTTAACAGTTCATAATAGAACCTTATAGAACCTTGCTTCATACTGTAAACTGCATATTTCTTAGGTTAAAAATAAAAGAAGGTGGCCCGGCGATATTTACTTTCTGCTGGGCTACCTTCTTTGGTTAATTACCCTATTGCCAATATGTTGCCAGTATGTTATAATGGATCCCGTTACAATGCTTATGCTTTTTTACTGAAGTAAAAAGGAAGGGGGACTTTAGATGTACAAGCTTGTATTAATGGCACCTGCAAGCCCAACCCTGGACGGGGCGCCTATGGGTTTATTATCTATATTTTTCAGCCAAACATTTCCTTAGGCTTTCCATTATTTTTCTGATAGAAAAATAGGCCGGGTAAGCGTATTAGCTTGAAATTAACAATTCATGAGCATATAATATATAAAGCGTGGTTAGATTATATTAGTACAGTAAAAGGGTGGTGAGAAAATTTTTGTACAAGGGTAATTTCAAAAAAACTGGACTGTTGGTGAACCATCTTTATGATTTGGGTTTTACTGGCATAATATGGGCAAGTTTTTTCCGTGGTTTGTCACCGGGGATAAAATTCTCAAATAACAATTCCATATATATTTTTCCCAAAGACAGTGATGTTGTTTTGCTGGGTGGATCCGGTGTGCCTGTAGCTATGATAAATGTTTTGGAGATGGACGATTTGGCCCAGATCTATCGCCTTGAAACAAAGATTGATAAGGAAAAAAACGAAAGTGGCAATGCCGGAAATAGTAAACAGCAAGAAAACGATTCCTTGCTAAGCTTAGAATTTTTTAACAAGAATGACGTTCTGCAGAAAACCTATGCCCTTGAGCCCTTACATTTCAAAACAATTTCGCTTGAATTAAGCAAGGATGGAACTTCAGTAAATACTTCTTCTCCCCTAAATGAAATATTGCCTTCTCTAGGAACAAAAAAAAGGAAACTTGATGGGAAAGAACCTGCACTAATAGATAAAAGTTGTAATACCGAATACCTTAATTTGATATGCAGGCATATCCGGGTACATAGCTGTAAAAATAGGGGTGCCGCCGGCAAAATTTTAGCTGCTTTATTCAGATTTCCGCAGGAAAAGGATCAGGAAAAAATATTATATTCATTGGCAGATGAACCGCAAGATAGAATAACATACCGGTATTGTGCAAAGTTTATAAACGAAACCGGATTTGATGTTTTGGATCTTTCTATCGAACAACTGGACAACCTACTAGGCTTTTCATCTGTAGAAAAAGAAAACTTACGTGGTTTTGGGTTTGCTTTGGATATGCTCCGGGCGGATAGGGTTGAACATAAAGAAAAGGTGTATATCCCGTTTTTTACTAGTGATGCCCTAACTTTGGAGGTTGTAAGAAAGCTACAACCTTCTGAATTGCGGTGTTATTCAAAAGCTGACTATGTTATTGCCGATATTTTGGCAGATAAATATGAAAAATATATTTTTGCAAAAAAAGAAATCGAAGAAATCCTTACCGCTAAATATACCGCCGATCTTATAATTTCATATCCCCCTTTTAAAGAATATATCACGAAGGAGGATATCCTGAAAAAGTTTTTTTTCTACGGCTTGATGGGGGATAGGAAAAAAGTAGAGGTCGAAGTGCTTGCCCTTGAACATTGTTTAGACAACCTTGCCCCTGGTGGAAGGCTATTAGCTTTTGTAACCAATTCATTTTTGACCAGCCTGCGCTTTCAAAGTATCCGCGAAAAACTGATGCGGGAAACAGCCATTAAAGCTATAATTAGCTTTCCCCCAAGTATGTTGCATCCCCACTGGGGTTATGAGGTGGCGCTTATCTATTTAGAAAAACTTTCGCCGGGTAAAACTATACCGGATCATGTGTTTATGGGTAAAATTGACACATTTGAACCTGCCCAAATTAAAAACGTATTAGATGATTATACAAAGGGGGCGGAATGCAGTGGGCAGTAAGAAATGGAAGTATCCTTTACGTCCGCTTTCCGAAGTAGCCGATGTAAAAAGGGAATCAGTGGTAGCAGGTGTAAATTTCCCCAAAAAAGTTTCCATCATTGACAGCTCCTTTTTCGATGATTTTGGTAACAGCTTAGGCCTACCCAAGGAAACAGTAGGATCGAAAAAAAGGTATGTAGCTCGCCTGGGAGAGCTTTGCATACAGGGATCTAACCCGAAAATAACTCTGATTTGCCCTGAGGATTTTTGTTTAACAAATAGGGACTATTTTGTTGTAAAGCCTTATCCAAAGGAAATCCTAAACAAATACTTGATGATTCTTTTCCGTTCCGGATTGCTTGCGGATCAAATTGCACAACTGGCCACAGGCAAAAGAAAACATTTAGGTGTAAAAGGAGCGCGTAATTTAAAAATTCCTATTCCTCCTTTAGAAATACAAAAGGAAATAGTAAAGGGTTGGGACATTCATGCCTTGCCTGAAATATCGCTCAGAAGAAACCTGAAACTAAGTATTGATAAATTGGAATATGCATTATTTGAAAGCCAAGAAAAATCAGAAAAGATCCCGGAAAAATTTAATAACCTTGCTGCATCGCAAACCTTGTGGCTTAAAAGGAGCATGCTTAAAGGTGATTTTTTTTCTCCAGAATATTATATCCCTGCTCCCTTAAAGATGAGAGAAAAAGAAATGGTCCCCATTAAAAATATTGTTGCTATTCAAGGAGGCCTTAATATATCCAAAGATGAATGGAAAAAGGAAGGCACCCCTGTTTACAGCAGTGGCAACGTGTTGGGAAAATATTTTAGCGATAGACCTTTAGGCTATATCCTGGGTAGAAAAAACGAAAAGCATAGGGTTTTGCAGGGGGATATACTGATATGCGCAATAGGCGAAGAATCACTGGGAAGTGCAGCCGTATTTCCGAAATGCTTGGCTTATATAAATCAGTCCTTGGTTCGTTTATCGAAAAAAAGTATCGCCTTTGATCCTTATTACCTGGCTGCTTACTTTAATACCAGCTACTTTAGCAGACAGATAACGGCTCTTAGCAGGGGCGCCAAGCAAAAATATGTAAGAAGCTATGATTTGGGTAAGATCGAAATTATATTGCCTGAAATAGAAAAACAAAAACAATTAAGCGAACAATATCGGCAATGTGTAATCCAGTTACAAGAAAAAGATTCTGGTATATCCCCTGATAGGTTAAGCAAAACGCTTGTCGAAAAACTCCTTATTTAAGGTGCTGATAAATTGTGATCGAATATTATGATGCAGAAAGTTTTATCAGTTAACGTCTGCAAGCAAACAGTCTTTTGCTAAGTTTGCAGTTACTCAACCTCTGCAATTTTTAAAATGAAATCTAAGGTATCAGGATCGTCTTTTGCCTTTTCAATTTTCTTTTTTAACAGCCAACCTGTTGGTTTTGTAACCCCTAAAGTCTTAGATAAAGCAGCCGCCGTAATTTTGTTTTTTTGATTAACTAGAATGCATATAGCCTTAAACCATTTCCTCAGCGGTACACGTGTCTTATGCATAATCGTTCCAGCAATTAAAGAAGTTTGATGATGACAGTAAGAACATTCATACAGATTGCGTTTGCTAATCATATAGAAATGGGTATTGTTGCACTTGGGGCATTTGAAACCATTTGGCCAGCGATGCTGAAATAAAAAATTTCTACAAGCTTTCTCGTTAGGAAATTTTTTCTTCCAACGACGCTTTTTAATGTATTGAAAAAGATCCACTTGGTACTGCAATTTATATTTCCCCCCCAACACTTATTTCGTGTTTAATTGCATAATTGTTAAAAAAACTTGGTCTGCCTGAACAAAATTAACCACCTGAGTAAACTTAATATCATTAAATGGTGAAAATGATGTAAAAAGGCTTGCAATAAGAGAATGCATGATGTATAATAAATATATAAAATCATGCCATGCAATAATTACTAAGGAGGCACGATCCTGAAAAAAAGGGGGGTGCCCTATAGTCGAAATGTGTACAAATAAATCAAGTTTCAATAAAACCTTTATAAAGGAATATCATGATAGGGGTAGGCAATGGCACATATGTTTTTTCAAACGGCAGAGGGGATAAAGGTGTCGATTTTGATAAGGCAGGGGATACAGTTTTTTATCATCTTTTGTAGGCAGTTGTTCAGAAAATACTAGCATTAGGTAGGTAACTAAGTAATGATAATTTATAACAAGTGGAGGCAGGTTTTTAAGCCTGTTCCCGTGTTTTTTGGCAGCCTGTTCGGCTGTTTTTTTGATTTTTTCTCTGGGGGTGAAATAGTAGATGTTGTTTAGGTCTGACATTCCCGAGCGTTTTAGCATTCCATTTTTAAATACTTATGGGTGCAGTAAAACAACAAAAAAGTCTCGCTTCTAAACGTACATTAAAAAAATTAGAGAATAATTCCCTTTTTGGAAAGGGGGTGGCGAGGTTTAATAAATTTTAAGGAGGAACAAGTATGAGACTTTTAAAGGTGTCAAGCGTCGCGAAAAAATTGAACGTCAGCAGGGGTAAAATTTATAAAATGATCAACAAAAATAAAATTCCGCATGTAAATATTGATGGTTGCATAAGGGTGCCAGAAGAACTGCTTGAAGAAATGATCTACCACCAAATAAAAGGGAAACAAGATGAAAAAATTGAAGATCAAAATAGCGTTCTCTTTGGCGGCGGTGCTGCAAGGAGGCAAAAATAATGCACGTGCACGCATCCAAAGAGATAATGATAGCGAGGATCGAACCGGTACTTGACAAACCCCGAAAAGAAGGGGGTCAGCAAGTAAACGTTCCGGAAAAAGGGGGTCTTAAGTGGAAAATAGTGATTGATCTGCCAAAGCGGGGGCAGAAGGTAAAGCGCCCCAGAAAAACAAAAATAGTCCATGGTTCAGAACGCAAAGCTAGAAAAAAAGCAAAGGTATTCGAACAAAAAATTGCAGAGCAATACAATAATGCGACAATTCCCCGCGAAATAATGCTGAACAAAGCCGATATGACGTTTGGGGAATATTGCAAAATATGGTTAAAAGCAAACGAACATAATTTTGAAGAAATGGCTCGAAGAACGTGGGAAAGTTATGCTGGAATGTTAGATAATCATATTATCCCTTTGTTGGGGCATATACCCTTAATAGAAATTTCCGCATATCATATTTCTCTGTATTTGGATAAACAAAAAGCTGGAGGCAATAGAAAAGATAGGAGAAAAGGGGAAAATAGATTAAGTTACAGCTCTATTAACAAACAACTTGCGGTGATAAGCAATGTGCTTAGGGACGCTGCATCGCCAGGCAAGCAACTAATTCCATTTAATCCTGCCAAATTAGTCGATAGGTTAAAATCGACGAGATCCAACAAATCAATGGTAAATTGCCTGCAAGTTA
>JAAZMP010000018.1 GCA_012798755.1 Bacillota bacterium | reverse complement strand
CTTTCATGTATGAAGGCGGAGCCTCTACATATGAAGGGCGTTTCCTGGGCATTAGTTACGAAACGATGCTTGCCAAGCTGAAAAGCCTTGACTTGGATCTTTCCGGCGATATTGTAGATGTGGAATATTATGGCACCACTGGTGCCGGCAAGGAAGGCAAGAATGAAGAATATTCTACCATGGAAGAGGATCCAAAATATTTTGGCCGGGTGGATTTCTTTTGTATGTTCGACGGCATGACCACTAATGAAATTACCACCGGTAGCCCGATCGGCCTTACCGCTTTTATTAATGGTACCGGAGGGCGTTGGATGACTCACAATCTGGCAACAATTAATTTTATTATTGAAACAAATTTGTTAACCCTCCGCGATGAGCAGGCCCAAAAAGTATTGGATGGTTGGTATGAAAGAGTTGGGGATGAGCCAGACTTATGACGAGCGTTCCAGCAAAAAACATAGCTTTACCGGTTTAAAATATATCGAAAAAAAACCATCAGTATTAAAATGGGCTTTAATGACTGCTTTCCCGGTTTTCCTATTCATTTTATCTCTTTTTCTAGGTCGTTACACGGTTTCGCCGGATCAGGTGCTCTGTATCCTAGGACAAAAGCTGTTAAATTTACCTATAGATAGATTTTGGACAGATACTGCTGAAACAGTGGTCATAAAAGTACGCCTACCGCGGGCTATAATGGCCGCAATGGTAGGAGGTGGCCTTTCTATGTCCGGGGCTTCCTTCCAGGGGATGTTCCAAAACCCGTTAGTAAGCCCGTTTATCCTTGGTGTCTCAGCCGGGGCAAGTTTCGGCGCCGCGATCGGATTGGTGCTGGAACTTCCTGCTATCGGCATCCAGGGGCTATCCTTTTTGTTTGGGTTGCTGGCCGTAGCTATAACCTATTTTCTTTCACATATCTACAGAGTTGCGCCGATCCTGATGCTGGTGCTTTCCGGCATGGTTGTATCAGCTTTTTTTCAAGCCATGCTGTCGTTGGTCAAATTTGCCGCCGATGATGAAGAAAAGTTGCCGGCGATCACCTTCTGGTTGATGGGCAGCCTGGGCAGTGTCAATCTTCACGATTTGGCTATTGCTGTTATACCGCTTATGGGTTCTATTATCCTTCTTTATCTGTTGCGTTGGAAAATCAACGTGCTATCCATGGGCGATCGTGAGGCACGGGCACTGGGTATCAACAATGAGCTGCTCAAGGCATTGATTATTGTCAGCACAACGATCATTACTTCCTCTTCCGTGGCTTTTTGCGGCATAATTGGCTGGGTAGGACAGGTTATTCCCCACTTTTGCCGGATGATCGTTGGTCCGGATCATAAAGTACTAATTCCGGCAACAGTGTTGATTGGCGCGGGATATCTGATTATGATTGATAATCTTTGTCGCTTGCTTATGCCCAACGAAATCCCCCTGGGCATATTAACCGCGGCAATCGGGGCACCGGTGTTTGCCTATTTACTGCGTAAAACCAGAGGGGGGTGGAACTGATAGGCAGCAAAATCTCTATTATAGATGCCAGTTTTGGCTATAATGAGCATGAACTGGTATGGGAAAATATCAACATTGAGGTCAAACAAGGGGAATGCCTTTGCCTATTGGGGCCAAACGGTTGCGGCAAAACCACATTATTCAACTGTATCAACGGTAACTTTTCTCTTAATACAGGTTCTGTTTATATCAACCGTAAAAATGTTAAGGAATTTTCGATTGCGGAACTGGCCAAAACCATGGGCATAGTTTTCCAGGACCATGTGGCGCCTTTTCCTTATTCTTCCCTGGAAGTGGTGCGGATGGGGCGCACTCCGCATCTAGGGGTATTTGAAACACCCTCAAAAGAAGATACGGAGATAGCTTATGGTATCATGCAGGAATTGGGGATCGAACATTTGGCCGACAAAAGCTATACCCGTATTTCGGGTGGTGAACGCCAACTTGTGCTTATTGCACGTACCCTTTGCCAGGAACCGGAAATCATTTTATTTGACGAACCCACCTCACACCTTGACTTTAGGAACAGGGCAATGGTGTTGCGCACAATAAAAAAACTATCCCAGAAAGGCATGACCATCGTCTTGACTACCCATTTTCCCAACCACGTATGGAAAGTGGGCACCAGCGTGGCCATGCTGGGGTACCGCCGTATGGTAGCGCAAGGGCCGGTCGATAAGGTGATGACAGAAGAAAATCTCAGTGAGGCTTATGGTGTTGCCGTTAAAATTTACAATGCCGAATCTAACGGTGAAAGTGTCCGTTTTTGTGAGCCTAATTTATAATTAATAATTTAACCGGGAGGGGTTTATATGAAAAAACTATCTGTAGTATTACTGATACTATTAGCAGCAATGTTTTTGTTTGCGGGCTGTAGCAGTGATGAGGCAACTGATACCGTAGCAGTCAATGGTGAAGATGAACAATCCGAACAATACGAACAATCCGATCAGAACGGACAGTCTGAAGAAAAAAAAGACAAGCCATCCTATAAGGAAACTATGCTGCCGTTTGAAGAGCTGGTTCCTGCCGAACGGATCGTTTTACTGCAAAACACTCTAAATTTTTCCCGCGAAGGTTTCTACAATGCCGACAACAGGCCCAAAACCGAAGAGATCGAATACAACGGGGAAACCGTTTCTGCCTATTCCATTAATTATGCCTTGGACTTTCTCACTAATGGCTGCAAAGATGAGCTTACAGTTCACAATAATGATGGAAGTACAGAAACTATTGCTGCAGAGGATTTTGCAGGTCTTTATGTGATCATTGACTTTACGGAAGGGATCCCGCCTATACTTTATAACCCCCAAACCGGGACCGAAATCACCGATTTTTTCTTTGCCGTTACTGCAGATGGGGAAGCGATTTATTCTATAGTCAGCGATTCCATTCACAAAACTGCTGAAATAATCGCTAACGTAGGGTGGGATGCCGGAGCTACTTACAGATATATGGCAACCGACAGATTCTACATTCCTGTAGATCCTAAGGAGAATGCTTCCGGCGAGATCAGGGGTGCTCTTTCCGGCGCTATAAATGGTTCTTTTCCGGATCTCACTATAGCCAGCGGCAAAATTAATGATGTTATTTATATCGAAGCAATCAAGTAAGTTTCTGGTTACTTCTGGTTATAATTGTAAATAAAAACATTAAAGGAAGATTTGACTATGGATAAAATAAAAACTAAACAAATTATTTGTGGTTTATTGATTTGCCTTCTGTTGTTTGCCTGCTATGGTTGCGGGACGGGCAGCCCCAACGGCGGCAGTATAGATACTGATGCCCAAGGCATACAGGCCGAAACCAGGGATATGACCGATCTTTCTGGCAGGAAAGTTACCATCCCAGCCTATCCCTGCCGTATTGCTGCCATGACCGGACCATCTTATGAAATGTTGTTTATGCTGGGTGGAAAAGATCGCATTGCCATGACCAAAATTGGTCATACCACCAACTATCCCTTAGCCCTGCTTACTAATCCTGATTTGGCACACTATGAAGGGATAGGTGCCAATCCCAGCTCTTCAGTAAATATCGAAGATTACCTTCGCCGGGAAGTTGATTTGGTAATCTATTACAACAATGATAATGAACTCAAAAAATTTGATGCTGCAGGTATCCCGGCGGTCGTTCCTTCCCGGAGCAGCCCTTTGAGGACATTAGATGAAATCATGTCGCAACCCCTGGATGACTTTATTGATCGTTCTGTTGCCACTGTAAACTACCTTGCAGATGTTTTGGGAGGCGAATCTATAGCAAAAGCGGAGGCATGGACAGCATACTGTTACGAAAAATTGACCATGCTCTATGAAAGAACCCTCAACCTTACAGATGATCAGCTGCCAACTGTTTTTTGGGGGAATACCTGGGGTGAAAATATATTAGCCTCCTATCCTTTAGGCAATCGCTGCTATGAGATCAGGCTTTGCGGGGGCGAATTGTTGGCTCCCCTGGGTGGTTCGGGGAATTTTCCGGAGGTTACCAAAGAACAGTTATTTGACTGGGATCCGGATATCATCCTGGTTGATAACCATGGCAATTATCCTGAGCTGGTAATTGAAAGTATGTACAGAGAGGGTTCACTATGGGAGTCTTTAAACGCGGTAAAAAATAAGGAGCTTCACCGCATCCCGGCCGGAGTATTTTTTTTAGACAAGGGGACCACTACTACTTTGATGATGGTTTGGCTCGGAACCATAATCCAGCCGGAATTGTTTGCTGATATAGACATAATTGAGGAAATCAAATATTACTATCGTGAATTCTATGAATTTGAACTAACTGATGAACAGGCACAAAAAGTGGTGGATGGCTGGTATGAAAGAGTGGGGGATGAACCGGATCTATGATTCAAGAGATGTTATGTTATAATGAGCAGGGGTGGAAAAAATGGCTGTATTGGATGTTACTGTAGTTCCCCTGGGTACGGGGAGCACTAGCCTGAGCAGTTTTGTGGCTGCCTGCCAACGTGAATTGCAGCAGCACGGGGAAGGGCTTAAATTTGAACTTACTGCTATGGGCACGATCATCGAAGGTGATTTGGACCGAATCCTTGCCCTGGCCCGGCGCCTGCATGAGGTTCCGTTCAAGCACGGCGCTATGCGCGTTAACACAATTATCCGCATCGACGATCGCCGGGATAAAGCTGGTAGCATAGCTGGAAAAGTAGAATCTGTAAAAGGAAAACTCAAATAAAGATCAGGAAGGATCTACCTGCAGGATCAAAAAGGTGATATCAT
The DNA here is from genome assembly GCA_012798755.1 of Bacillota bacterium. GTDB lineage: Bacteria > Bacillota > Dethiobacteria > DTU022 > UBA8154 > UBA9862. The sequence goes on along the minus strand of JAAZMP010000018.1, from coordinate 3,306 downwards.
CATTGCCTTGCAGCGAACCCCCGTTGAATTTGCGGAAATCCTCACGGATGATCCGGGCAATTTCTTGAGGGGGGAGGCTGCTATGCTCATAGAAAACGGTGGGGAGGCGCATGCCATAATAAGTGCCATTTACATATTGTTCGGTCAAACCATCAGTATTGAAAAAAATGGTGGTGCCGGGAGTCAGGCGGATTTTCTTTTCTTGCAGGCTTAGCAGTTCTTCAGGAAAACTTGGAGTCAGAAACAGTCCTTTACTGACCAGGTTGGAGCATTCGCCGTTTCCAAGCTTTATCATGGGGGCATCCTGAAAACCGGCTGCGGTATAAGTAAACTCCATTGTTTCCAGATCCAAAACGGCCAAAAAGATACAGATGAAATATTCTACGGGCAGGTTTTTCTGTTGAAATTGTCGCGAAAGGTAGCGTAGTATATTTTTTGGACGGACTTGATCCTCCGTTGAGAAAAAAAGATAGCCGTTGATGGTATGTTTCACAAAGACACTCAATATAGCGCCATCAACTCCATGGCCGGTCACATCAGAAAGATAGATGATTAACTTTTTGCCCTGTTGTATGACATCATAAAAATCACCACCTAATTTTTCAGCGGGTTGGTAATGTGCGGCAAGGGAAAGGCCTTTTACTTTGGGCAACTCTTTCGGGAAAGTGCGCTCATGGACCTCTTTGGCTTTATTCATTTCAGCGTTGAGCTTTAAGTTTAGGCCTTCCAGTTCAACAGCGTAGCTGACTATTTGTTGTTCGGCTTGTTTGCGTTCTGTAATATCCCGCACGAAACCCTGAATAAGACCATCACCTTCATAAGAGACAACCTTCATGCTAACTTCGACTGGTATGGGGGTGCCGTTTTTATGCATAAGCATTCCTTCATAAATCAGCTTGCCGTCTTTCAAAAGTTGTTTTATGCGTTGAGGTGCGTGCTTTTGTTCTTCAGGACTGCGGATTGTTTTGAGGTTGGCGCCAATAAGTTCACTTTGTTTATATCCTAACATTCTATGTGCTGTTTCGTTAAGATCAGTGATCTTGCCGTCAAAAGTATGGGTAAACAGCGCATCATTGGTATTTTCTACGATTGTGCGGTATCTTTTTTCGCTTTCTTTCAGTGCTTTTTCCGCTTGGTTGCGCTCTTTCTCCAGCTGCCGCATTGCCAGTGCGCCGGCTATTATTTCTACAACAATCGTAAGAAGATCTATTTGTTCCTCTGTCCAGGCCCTTTTTTTCCTTATAGAATCAAAACCAAGGAAACCATGGGCACGGCCGTCGGTTTTTATGGAGAAAGGCAGAATCAAAAGAGATTGTAACCCTTGGCGCAAAAACCCTTTTTTTTCGACTTTTGCCTCCAGGGGAAGTTTGTTCACATCGGGTATATAGATTGGTGATATTTTCTGAACCTGCGGGAACAACCAGGGGATTGCCTCCATGGGTAAATGTTTTAAAAAATGTGACAGTGGTTCGATCCCCTCAGAATACCATTCATGAGTGTTATCCATGGATTCCCAGGAAGGTGAAAACTGATAAATGACGCTGCGATCCACATCGAAAAAACTGCCGATCTGTTCAAGCGACTGGTTTATAGTCTCATTTATTTTCTCCGCATCTATGTTCACAAAACTGTTAGATATACTGCTAACCATTTTTTCGAATTTTAGTTGGAATTTTAGTTTTTCTTCCAATCGCTTATGTTTGGTGATATCTGTGCAGAATACAGCGGTAAGCCACGTGCCTTGTTCATCTTGAAAAGGTACCGTCTGGCATTGCACAACGCGGTTGTCTTCCGAGGACACGGTTTGTTCAGTCACAACGACCTCTTTTGTCTCAAGGGCATGAGGTAAGCCGCATGTTTTGCATGGTTTTTGGCTAACTTTGAAATATTCGTAACATTTGCGCCCCTTTGATGCGCCATAAAGTTCCCGCCGGAGACTGTCCACAAAAATAAGGTTGAAATTTTTATCGACAATATGGATATCCGTTTGGGATGCTTTTAAAATATGTTCCAGGGATATTTGATCATAGGGAAATGATGTATTGTTCAGATTTTTTGGCAAAAAGCCGGGTTTATCTTTTTTGACCATAAGGAGTTCCTCCAGCGTCCATTTGGCTTACTACTTAAAATAATTCTACAAATACAGTCAAAGTCCTTGTCCTTTAGCTGTTTCATGAAAAAATTTTTTAAAAGGTTATGTATGTATACTTTCTTGGACCTAATCTGCTTTCCTATTCATTATAATCCACAACCCGGCATCATTACGGTCAATTGTATAATCAGATATTTCTGCTTGCGCCAGCTTTGAACGAAAGTTTTCTGCAGATGATTTGCTAATTCTGTTGTTCACGGTATTCTCCCAGGTGCTGTCTCTTTGTCTTATCTTCTTGGCAATTTGGTCTTTCAGTTCTTTCCTTCCAAAACCGCTGCAATGAAAAATGAATACTAAAAACCAAATCTTTTGGTCAGGGGCAGTCTCTGCTTTATGAACAGTCGCTTTCGGGATGGCTTGACAATAACAGGTAATAGTAGATATTATTGTTCCAGGGTTTCCTAAAATAGCCCTTGCAGGAAAACTAAAGTATTACGTAAAAAAAATGAGTCAATGAGTAGATGATGCAATGTTTGAAAATTGGAATAACCTTTGTAAGAAGTTTACAATTGAACAGCTGACAAATCTTTTGCGCCTCGTAGCACCTGATTTTAGGCCCAGGCGGGGCTTCCTTGACGATCACTTCAGGGTAGATGAGACTTTTGATAAGGCAGAACAGATCGGCACGATTGAATTTTCGGATGCCCGGACTGTTATTGTAGGTGCCGTCCGCACCCAGGATGATCTTACGGCCCGTTCCGGCAAACTTAAACAGTACAATCTGGCTAAAAGTATCCTTAAGTCCGGCAATCACAACGCCGGGATCTTTGCTTTTTATGATACTGGCGGACGCTTTAGGTTTTCGCTGATAACGGTTACATACCACGGTACGCGACGGCAATTCAGCACTTTTCGAAGATACACCTTTTTTGTCGATCCGGAACTTCCCAACAAGACTTTTTTGCAGCAAATGCAACAAGCTGATTTTTCAGCACTTGCCGGGATTTTGGAGACCTTTTCCCTGGAGGCTGTTTCGGATGAATTCTACAAGGAATTTAAACCTTGTTTTGATGCTATTTCTGATGCCGTACAAGGTACCGCTGAAATAGATCTCAAACAAGATTTTGCCCTGCTTTTTGCCATCCGCATTATATTTTTAGGTTTTGTACAAAAAAAAGGCTGGTTGGGGAATAATCTTAAATTCCTACAGGATT
>JAAZMP010000160.1 GCA_012798755.1 Bacillota bacterium | reverse complement strand
GGAAAAGAAGTAGAGCTCGTTATTAGCGGTAAAGAAACTGAACTGGATAAAAAAGTGATCGAACAGATCTCTGACCCGCTGAAGCATCTGGTCCGCAATGCTGTCGATCATGGTCTGGAGAAACCTGGGGAGAGAGTCGCTTCGGGCAAAAAACGCAGTGGAACCATCCATCTCAATGCCTTCCACCAGGAGGGCAATATTGTCATTGAAATAAGTGATGACGGGCGAGGGCTTGATGAGGAGGGCATATTGAACAGAGCACGGGAAAAAAATTTGCTTGCACAAGAAGATTCCTTAAGCAAAGCTGAAATTCATCGCCTGCTTTTTAGGCCCGGTTTTACGACCACCAGTGAAATATCCGATCTGTCCGGCCGTGGCGTTGGGCTCGATGTCGTTTTGAACAACATCGAAAACCTGCATGGCAAAATAGAAGTATTTTCCGGAAAGGGCCGGGGAACCAAATTTAGCATCAGGCTGCCTCTGACGCTGGCCATCATTGATGGTATCATGGTGCGCGTTGGCGGGGAACGTTTCGTGATCCCCTTGACCTCCATTACAGAATTTATCAAAGCAAAGCCGGGTGAGATTATACAGGCGGAAGGCAAAGGGCAGATGTTGCATCTTCGCAAGGAGTACATACCCTTTAGCAGCCTCTATCTTCTCTTTGATATTAAACCGGAATTCAAAAACCCCCTGGATGGGATCTTGATCATTTTAAATGAAGGCAACAAGAAGCTTGCACTGCTCGTCGATGAAATAATCGATCAAGAGCAGGTTGTCATCAAAAGCGTAAAAGATTTTATGCAGGACAATGAAGGCATGGCCGGTGCCACGATCCTGGGAGATGGCTCCGTGGCCTTTATCTTAGAAGTATCTTCTCTTTTTCGCATGTCCAGAAACAGTTTCAAAACGAAGCTCCGGGCCTAAGGATGGAAAAATCGTTCCTTTTGCCGGAGTTCATTTTTCAAAAAGACTGGATTATTTTCAATTCAAAACTAGGGGGTTGAAAAGGTGCTTAGGAAAATGAGCTTAAGGGTAAAATTGGTCACACTTTTCTTGCTGGTAGGGCTTATTCCTCTTTGTGTTATCGGGTTACTTTCTTATAACAGTGCCCAAAAGGAGATCCGGAAGGAAGTATTCAAACAGTTGGAAATTTATGCAGGGCAGTGCGCAAATTCTATGGATGCATTCTTTGAGGATATTTTTCACGATGCCAATGTAATGGCTACAACGAGGGATGTTTACCAAAGCCTGCTTATTTTAGAGGAGGCAAATTTTGATACCGATGATCCAGCCTGGCTTGAACGTACAAAGATCATTGATGACCTGATGGCTGCCTTGGCTGAGGATAAAAACTATGATTTGGTTTATTTGACCGATCCCCGGGGGATTGTCGTCTATAGCACTGATCAAGGTTTCATGGGAGATGATATTTCCGATCGAAATTATATCCAGGATGCGCTACAGGGGCATGCAGAGTGGTCGCAGCTTTTTTTCTCCGATATTACAAACACCAATGTTATGACCGTTGGAGCACCTATATTGAGTGAAGGTCGCAGCGGCGTTGTGCTGGGCACGCTTAATATTTGTGTGGATGATCACATGATCTCTCAGTTTTTACATGAAGGGTTGTGGGAGCTTGGTGACACTGCCGATGCTTTCCTTATTAACGAGGAGGGGCTTCTGTACAGCAACAGTCGCTTAGGCGATCATGCCCATGATGCTGCTTTGAAAAAAAGTATTGATTCGCGTGCTGTTGAACTGCTGGCTCCGGAGATCCGGGAGGGCAATATGGATTTTTACGACATCGCAGAATTTACCGATCACCAGGGTAATCCTATCCTAGCTTCTATAGGAGTAATTCAGATGGGGCGGCTACCCATGGGTTTGGAAGTGAATATAGATCAAGCCGAGGCTTTTGCCGGCGTTACCGATTTGCGCAATACGCTTATTCCCATTATTGTTGTCTCCGCTGCAGTCATTGCCATTGTCGCTTTTGTGGTTGCCCTGACGATCATTCGTCCGGTGCAGAAGGTCAGCGATCTAACCGTGCAATTGGCTGAAGGCGATTTTACTGTTAAAGCCGAAATTGCCAGCCGGGACGAGGTTGGGCAGATGGCCCAAAATATAAACAATACAGTCCATGAACTACGAAAAACTTTGAGGCATGTCCAGGATGCCGCCGCTAATGTCACTCATGCCTCCGATGAGATCTCCTCGGGTAATCAGGATCTTTCCCAGCGCACCGAAGAACAGGCTTCTTCTCTGGAGGAGATTGCCTCCACCATTGAGGAAATAGCTTCTTCTTTAGAAGCTTCCTCCGCTCATTCTGCTGAAGCTGATGTTTTATCCAATAGGACGCTGGAAAGTGTACAACGGGGAGAAAACGTCGTGGGAGAAATGCAGGGTGCTATGGGAGAAATCACCCAGGGTAACCAGGAAATTGCCGAAATTATTGCCAAGGTGAACGACATTGCTTTTCAGACAAACCTTCTGGCCTTAAACGCCGCGGTGGAGGCAGCACGTGCCGGAGAGCAGGGCCGTGGCTTTGCCGTAGTTGCTGCTGAGGTGAGAAACTTAGCCGGCCATTCTGCTGAGTCGGCCAAAGAAATTGAAAAGCTAATCAAAGACAGCATTGTAAGGGTGGATAAAGGCAACAAT
>JAAZMP010000159.1 GCA_012798755.1 Bacillota bacterium | reverse complement strand
TAGCCCAAAAGCCGTATAAAGGTCCCTTTGAAATCTTTCACCTTGGCGCCCGGATCCAACATCCCGACGTGCCTGCGCCTCGGGCCGAATCCGCGGCGGGTAGGTGCGCTTTGTCTGCGTTCTTTGCTCATGCTGTTTCCTCCTCTGAAAGCTGTGAGGCGACAATTTCGCGGTAAACCGCACATTCATCCAAGAGAGCGGAATGGCTGCCTATGCCGGCGATCCTGCCTTCTTCCAGAACGATGATGCGGCTGGCATTTTTTATGGTACCGACTCTCTGGGAAACGATAAATACTGTGGAGTCTACAACTTCCTTGTAAAGGGATTGGCGCAGCCGGGCTTCCGTTTTGTAGTCCAGTGCGGAAAAAATATCATCGAATATATAGATAAAAGGCTTCCTGACCAGGGCCCTGGCTATGGAAAGACGCTGTTTCTGGCCGCCGGAAATGTTTTTGCCCCCCTGGGCCAGCCATGAGGAGAAGCCCTCCTGCATGTGGGAAATGAACCCGGCTGCCTGGGCAATTTTGGCGGCCCATGATATTTCGTCTTCATGAGCATTTTCTTTGCCGTGGCGTATATTTTCCTGAACGGTGCCGGAGAAAAGGACCGCCTTTTGCGGCACATAGCCGATCATGGCCCGCAAATGTTCCAGTTCCATTTCGCGTATGTCGATGCCGTCGATAAGGATGCTGCCTTTTTCAATGTCGTAAAAACGCAGCATGAGGTTCATTAGGGTGGATTTCCCGGAACCGGTGCTGCCGATGATACCTATTATTTCCCCCGGGGCGGCGCAAAAGGAGATATCGCTGAGCACCGGGCGTTCCGCGCCGGGATAGCTGAAGGTAACATTTTTAAATTCTACGCGGCCTTCCTTTTTATCCGCTTCTCTAGGGTTGGCGGCGTCTTTAATCTTTGTGGCGGTGTCCAGCACCTCGTTGATCCTGTTGGCGGAGACAGCGGCACGGGGAATCATCACAAACATCATCGTAATAATCATGAAAGAGAACACTACGTGCATGGCATACTGGATAAAAGCCATCAGATCGCCTACGTTGGTATAACCCAGATCAACCCTAATACCCCCAAACCAGACTATGCTGATAATGGTCATATTTATGACCAGCGACATCAAAGGCCACATGGCCCCCATCATGCGGTTAACGCGAATGCTCGTTATGGCGTAACCGTGGTTTGCGGCTTGGAAGCGTGACTGTTCGTATTTTTCGCGGTTGAAAGCACGAATGACCCGCATACCCGTCAAAAGTTCGCGCACGATCAGGTTTAGGGAGTCCAGCCTGGTCTGTATTGATTCGAAAAGCGGGAAAGCTTTGCGGCTGATCAAAAATATAAGCACGATGATTAGGGGGCTTATGGCCACAAATACCAGCGCTAAGGTTGCATCCCGGTAAAAGGCTAAGGCAATGCTACCCAGACACATCGTTGGTGCCGTGACCATCATCCGCAGGCCATACTCCAGGAAACCCTGGATCTGGGTAATATCGTTGGTGGTGCGGTTTATCAAAGAGGCCGTCCCGAAACGGTTGAACTCGTGCAGCGAAAAATTCTCGACGTGCGTGAATATTTTTTCCCGCAGGAGCCTGGCAAATCCCGCGGATACTTTGGAAGCCAAATAGCTGCTCAAAATGAAAGCAGCCACGCCAATGGTGGCAAACAGCAACATGCGAAGGCCTATCCGCCAAATATAGGGGATATCTCCGTTTACGATGCCGATATTGACCAGATCCGCTGATAGAGTGGGTAAAGACAGCTCGGCCATGGAGCGCAGCATAGTCATGGTTACGGAGATAATAATAGCCCAGCGGAAAACTTTTAGGTGGCGCAACAGTTTTAACATTTGTTTTTCACTTCCCTTCGCCGGTGGGGAGTTCCTTGGTGGCCTTGTTAAAGTAAGCGATACATTCTGAGAGAAGATCTATGAGTAAAAGGCTTCTGTCCTGGCCCAGATGTTCAATCAAACCGCTGTGCAGGGAAAAGAAACGTGTGGAGGCTTCTTTAACGATCTTTTCGCCTTCTGCGGTCAATGTTACGCGTATGGAGCGCCGATCTGCAGGGTCGATGGAACGTTTCACCAAGCCGCTTGCCTCCAGGCTATTGATAAGCTGCGTTACAGTTGGGGAAGTAACCCTAAGACTTTGGCTGATCTCGGAGATAGTAACGCCTTCTTTGTTTAAGGAGGTAATCTCTCGGAGGCGAAACAAAGCCATCAGTTCCCTGTACGTCATGGCGCGGTTCGGCCAGTGCCGCCGGCAAAAGCTTCTGTAACGCATAAAAACATCCCTCAGCTTGCAGGCAATTTCCCTTTGTGTAGAATCCATCGGCGGATACACCTTTCCGGAAAAATATTAGGTTGGCTACCTAATATTTAGCCAACCTAACTAATTATAATATAACACTTACCCTCTGGCAACCCCCGTTTTTTATGAGGTTTTCAGGGCAGATCTCAATAAATTTTCAATTTTTTCAGCGGGCATGGGTTTATAATAATAGAATCCCTGTACTTCATCGCACATTTTCCGGTTGAGAAATTCCAGCTGTGGTGCGGTTTCCACCCCTTCGGCCAAGACTCCAAGCTTAAGGCTTTTGGCTAAGTTAATAATAATTTTGGTAATGGCCCGATCTTTTTCGCTGCTTTCGATACCCTGTATGAACTGCATGTCGATTTTGATCCGGTCGATGGGGAGCATCTTCAACCGGCTGAGGGAGGAGTACGCTGTTCCAAAATCATCAATGGAGATAGACACACCCAAATTTTTCAATTTATTTAGAATGTCTACAGTGGATCCTGTTTCTTTGATGGCAATGCTTTCGGTAATTTCAAGTTCCAGATATTTGGGATCCAGGCCTGTTTTTCGAAGGACATTGTCTACTGTATCAACGATGCGGGGGTTGTTAAATTGGATGGCAGACAGGTTTACCGCAACGCGCAAAGGCGGTAGTCCCATGTCCTGCCAAATTTTGTTTTGCCGGCCTGCCGTCTCTAAAACCCAGGCGCCAATGCTGTTAATCAAACCATTTCTTTCGGCCAGCGGTACGAACACTCCGGGGAGTATCAGGCCCATTTCGGGATGTTTCCAGCGCAGCAAGGCCTCTAACCCGGTTATTTGCCCTGTGCTGATCCTGATCTGTGGCTGGTAGTATATAAGCAGCTCGTTTCGTTCCTTAGCCCGGTACAAGTTGTTAGTCAACCTCAGGTTTTTTTCCATTTCGTCTTTTAAGTCGGTTGTACATAAAATAAACTGGTTTATATTTTGGGATTTGGCTTTGTACATTGCAATGTCGGCATTTTTAAGCAGTGTTTCCGCATCTTCACCGTCAAAGGGGTAAACGGCAATCCCTGCACTACAGGTGATAAAAAACTCTTGCCCGTTCAAATGAAATGGCTCATCGAATAACTCCATGACATTGGCGGTAATCGTGGAGATATTTTCGCTGTTTGAGATGTTGTTGAGCATAATCAGAAACTCGTCCCCGCCGAACCGGGCGACGGTGTCTGTTTTTCGCAAATGCTGCACCAAACCTTGTGCCACTTCTTTGAGGATAATATCCCCGCCGCCGTGCCCAATGGTATCGTTAATCATTTTAAAGTTGTCCAAATCCAGGAATATAACACCGATAAATTTTTCCGTCCTTTCGGCTAAGTAAATAGCCTGGTTGAGCCTGTCCAAGAACAAAAAACGGTTGGGAAGCCCCGTTAAGTAGTCGTAATAAGCCATGTATTTTATTTCTTTTAACCTTTTTCGGTAGATCTTGTTTACGTTTAGCCCTACCCAAAGGATGATAATAAACAGGCCGATTCTGATAACAAAATCAAAACCGGCTATTTGCACTGCACCTGCAGGCTTGCTGTTCCATACCATTATTTGGGTAATTATTGCCGTAAGTGCCACCAAAATTAAGGGGACACGTGTGTTAAATATGAGCGCAACAACCATCAGTGCTATGGGAAAAACCCAGACGGTTTTGGCGGCAACATCAGTGAACTTTAAAGTAACCAGAGGAATACTGAGAAGAATCATGGCTACTACCAGTGCGTTTTTGATTTTTTCGGCTTTGATCATCAAAATAGCCAGGGTAGCCAGCCCCATAGTAAACAACAGTGCACTCGAATATAATATTGCTTTAAAGGTTTCCTTATTGCTCGTCAAATGGGGCACATAGCGGGATGAAAAGCTAAGCAGCCCGCCCAGTAAAAAAATGGCAGCCAAATAATAGTGCAGCCTTGTGCGGTTCTCTTCGCTTAGTATGAGGACGGCTTCGCTTTCGGATTTTTTTCTCATAAGGTTGTAGTGTTTCATGGAATAATATATGGCAGCAATCGGTAGGAGGTTAAAAACAGGAGCCATTTGCGGCCAGGAGCTTAGGGGTTTTGAACTTAAAATTACATCTGTCAAACTTCCCAGAAGCAAAGCGGCAAGGATTGAGTAAAAGATCAAATTGCCTTGTTTTTGTATAGTTTCATCGGTCGTTTTTCGTTTCCAAAGCCAGATTAGCAGCAGGCAAACAAGCATAAAGCCCATGTAGTAAATATTAAAAAACAAAGTCCATCCGTTTTGCACTACGTTATTGGTCCAACCATAGTCAATCTTTACAAAATTAAATTGTGTAGCGGTGATTTTGTTGGAGATAGAAAAAGCATATACGGCAACAGCGGCGGGAATGTACAATAAAAAGTATAAATACCTCCTTTTCGGGGGGTTTTTTCCAGCGGTAAGCAAAATAACAAAATGCAGTAAAAAGCTGTAAATGGATCCCCAACCCAGGGCAGATACCCTTCGCCAGAACATACATACTCCCAAATTTGGTGCGGAATTGGCGAAACAAAACCCGAAAGACCATAAACATAAAGAAACACAAACCAGCAGGAACAGTCTGTTTGTGTTTGCCTTTGGATCCATTTGAATGATATACATCCCGAAAAACAAATATACAGCAAATGCAATAAAAAACAACAAGGAAAAAACTAAAGGTGCATATTCCATTTGACATTCCTCCGAAAAAATACTATTCACGGTATTCTTAATACTCATAATTTATATCGGATAGAATTGTCAAAAGATTAAGCCTTAAAACATAAAAAAGCCAAATCTGTCAGGGGGACGGTTCTCTG
>JAAZMP010000158.1 GCA_012798755.1 Bacillota bacterium | reverse complement strand
GCACTGATGTATTTGCAGGCGGGCCGCAAAGCCCTTAGGGCCAAACAGAAAATGATGGATCGCTTTGGCGGGAAGGGGTTGCTAGATTTAGATCTAGAAGAATATGACGAGAAAATCGCCCAGTTTGCACTTTCCGCCCCGGCTACGGAAAATGACTCCACAGATGACAAATCCTCCCGGGTGGCTGAGTTGAAAAAGCTGTTCAGGAAGGTTCAGCGTACCAGCAGCGTAGATATTTTTGACAGTCTAAATAACCAGGAAAAACGCAATTTGAATATATTCCTCAGCAATTTCAGTGAAGCAGGACTACCCTATTACAATGCCTACCAGAAACATACTGCTGCCAATAGTTTACACTTAATGGGATTTATATTAAGGCATTATTGTTTCAATATACATGGTCCTGCAGAGTACATTAACAAGCGGCTCCATGGAAAGGAATATTTAGGAATCCCCCTTACAAATATGTCTGATAGACTCAACAGATTTTTTTACGGTTTAAATTGTACACCGGAATTTATTGATGCAGCATTTCATACAGAGGAAAATAGCGAATCTTGCGGGCTTTTTTCAGATGGTAAATACCTTTTGAAAGAGCCGGCATCGGGAGCACAAATAAATTCATTTTCACAGGTAACAAGTCTAGCGGAAAATAAAGACGGCACTTTAGATGTTCAAATAGATATTTATACATTTGAACGCCGCGCAAATGATGGCTTACTCCATGGAGAGGTTCCAAACTGGGTGTATGATCCTTCCACAACATGGTCTGAATCAAACAAAAATGATGCTTTAAAAATAGAAACTGCAACAGCCACCCTGGTACGATACGAACACCGCGGTAAGCCCTCTTACCAGCTTGTTGAATATGAGGTATTAACACAAACACAAAAGAACCAAAAGGACTAGCATAAAGACTTTTTAATTACTCTTTCATGGGCCTTCTTTAATGCATTGGCTCTCAACAAGTTGACGCTCGGCACCGGAATTTCCTTATTTATTGGCCATCGCAAAATGAATATGTTATCTTAGCCGTTCAATATTTTCCCTGGGAAGACCGGTGTATTTTATTATTTTGCTGATATCTTCGCCATCTGAAAGCATTTGTCTGGCTACCTTTTCTATGCCTTTTTCTATGCCTTTGTGTTTAGCATCTTTTAAAGACTTTTTAATTACCCGTTCCACGTTAGAGATCATTTTTTCCACCTCCTCGGCACGTGTTTTTTCCAGGATAGCAGTAATCTCCTTTTTCTTACCTGGGGAAAAGCTGCGGGCTAAAATGTTTTTTGCCCATGCAACAAACAGTTTGAATTCCTCCGGCTCCATTTTCTTGATGGTATCTATCAGCTTTTTTAAACGCCCCATAATTTCTTCAAGGCTGTCAGCCTGATCAAGCAGGAATACAGCTCCCACCACACCGGAAAGTTTAAGCAGTTCTTTTTCATCGTAGGTGTGGACATTTATCAAGATATATTTGAAATCCAGTATGTTTCCTGTAAATAATTCATAATTGCCCAGGGTTTCTTTGAAGCTTAGTGGAACAGTCCATTTTGCCTGGCCGTTATAAAGGACCATGGGGATGATTACCGGCAGGCGGAAGCTTTTGCGTTCTGCTTCTTTTAAAAGGGTATTTTTAAAAATATCCCGCCAGATTTCATTCATGTAAAGCAAAAGCCTGTAGGGAATCAAAAAATCCACTGTGGATTGCAGCTCCATTAGCAGATAGAATATGACATCTTTTCCCTTTAGCCTGGCATGGTAGATTAGATCTGCTTCTTTGTTTTTAAAATCCTGCAAGATAACTGACTTATCGATCCTGAGCAGGTTAGCTTCGTCTATCTGATCAGCCCAGCCGGTTTTAACAAAGTTTCTGATAAGCTGCACAAAAGCTTTTTTGCTGGACAGCAAAAATTTATAACCGGTATCGTGGGGTTTATGTACCTGTCCCTGGTTCTCTGGCATATTTGTGTTTTTCCTTTATGGTTTGTTTGCTCCTGTTTATTATACTATTGGAAAACGGGGAATGCGAATGGCATCACCTATAGTTTTTTCGCTCCGAACCATTTGCGATCTTTGTAAAAACCGATAATATAAGGTTTTGCGTAATGGGGTAAATAAATTTTACCCCATTACAACCCTGATTTTAAGGGATTTGTTGTCCGCGGGAACAACTGATTTGCAAAATATTGACCCCAGAATGTTTCGGGCATTAAAACCAAGTAAATTTAAGTAATAAGAAGAAAAACCACCCTTATTTGGCAAATTCTTTAAGCAAACAACAAAAGGAACCCAAACAAAAGGAGGTTTTCCCCTATGGCCATTATACCACAACAAAGACTTTTTAGCTGGAAAGAAATTGATAATTTAGGTGACCTAGAAAGATTAGAGCTTGTCTTGGAAACGATGCCGGACGAAAAGCTGATGCAATTTCTAGAAAAGAAACGAGGGCCGTGGGAGAAACAACTATCCCATCTGTAGTGTATGGAATTCCATACTGGCAGGTATTGTCTACCAACACCCTTCCATTGAAAGTTTGCGCAGGGAACTATTAAGAAACGGTCAACTACGCTTTATGTGCGGGTTCTTGGATGAAGTTTCTCCACCCTGGGTATACAGCCATTTTCTTAAAATGTTGCTTAAACACCCTGAGCATATTGATGACATTTTTAAAACATTAGTAGAAGAGCTACAAAAAAACCTACCCGGTTATGGTAACACCTTGGCCATTGATGGCAAAGCCATCCAAACCCATGCTAAGGCGCAAAGGAAGAAAAAAACTCTTTGCCCTGACGAGCGCCGTGACATTGACGCAGACTTTGGGGTAAAAACCTACCGTGGAGTTCGCGAAGATGGTACACTATGGGGAAGAATCAAAAGTTGGTTTGATTACAGGATTCATTTGATCGTAGATACCAATTATGAACTACCGGTGGCATTTCATGTAACAAAAGCCTCGCAAGCAGAGGTTCCCAAGGCCCATAAATTACTGGAAGAAATGGCCCAAAACCAGCCTAAGATCCTGAAAGCATGTAAAGTATTTCTTGGATATAGTGGAAAGGGTTAATAGCCGCCCCGATGTATCTTTTGGTTTTGAAAACCATTTTATTCGGGGTCTTAACAAAATGAGGGTTCGCTGTGGCCTGGCCTTTTGTGTAATGCTGGCAATGGCCCTGGGCCGTGCAAGACAAAACAAACTAGATAAGATACGAAGCCTGGAAAACCGGCTTAAATAAACTTACCGCCTAGGTTTTGATTAACTACCAAGGGTGACGTGTCTTCAGAAACGAACAAAAGAAAGGAAAACCGAGATTTCTAAGGGTATGGAGCCGTAATTTTTTAAAATGAACTTTTTGCCATGGTGTAGATCTGCTTGTTTTTTAAAAAAAAGGCTACAAAGCAAATGGCTCGCTCCTGGAAACTCTTGACATGCTCGAACGGCTCAGAGTATAATAGATGGAGAATTTTTTATGTTTCTAACGATAAAGGCCAAAAAAGAAGATAAAACACACGCTTTCTTCCCTTATTGACAGG
>JAAZMP010000002.1 GCA_012798755.1 Bacillota bacterium | reverse complement strand
ATGCCTTTTATGATCGAGAAGAAGCTGCAGCCCGTTCCCTTGATGAGCAGATGGATGTACTGCAGCAGTGGCGCAATCACACTGCAAAATTAATTGCTGCCGACCGGTTTGATATTGAACACATCAATGATATGCGCTTTGCCGCATCAGATTGGCTAAAGATTGCAAAAACCATTCGGAAATTTTGCAACACTGGGAAAGATTGCTCCTTGAATCAGGTTCGGTCCAGGGCCCAGAAAATGATCATGGCACAATGGGAGCAAAACAGGGGCCACTCATTTTATGTTTTGGAAATGCCTACCGGTTATGGTAAAACAGTAACGGCTTTAAAATTGGCTAATGCTATCGCGAGAGAAGGTTTTTCCAAAATCATCTATGTGGCCCCCTACCTATCTATCTTGGAGCAAAATGCCGGGGATATCAGCAATGCTACAGGATACCAGTCAATGCAGCATCACTCAATGGCTTTGCTAGGTGCTGGGCGGAAAAAACATGCAGGCCCTACTTCGGAAGAAAAAATACTTGACGAAAATGAAAACACTGATAAATTCAGTGATTTGTTTGTACAATCTTGGGCCAATCCCATAGTTTGCACCAGCTTTGTGCAAATGATGAAAGCTGTTTTTCCCCGCAGAGCACAGGAGACCCTGCGCCGGGTTTATTTGCATAATGCCATTATTATTATTGATGAACCTCAAATCATGGATGCCGCTGTTTGGAATCTTTTCTTAAAAGGGTTGGCCTCCCTGGAGCGTATCTGTAATCTTAAGGTTATATTTTGTTCTGCCACCATGCCACCTTTTACTTATGGTTTGCTCACCAAACCTACTAAACTGATGGTGCAGTCTTGTAAATCAGATAACCGCTACCAGATAAAGGTGGTGGATCCTATAGATGCAGAAGGATGTGTACAGCGGTTGAACAAAATAAATGAGCCTAGCAGTGCAGTTATTGTAAACACCATTTATGATGCATGTAATATTTTTGAATTACTGCCCCAACATGAGGAAATAGAGCGCTATCTGCTTCATGGCCTTATGGTTCCCTTGCATAAAAAAATGCAAATTGAAAAAATAAAACGTGCCTTGGAAGAGCAGCAAAAGGGGCTTGGTAGGGCACAAGTTCAAGTCATATCCACCCAAATTCTAGAAGCGGGCGTGAACTTGAGCTTTCAATATATGTACCGTGCCCTTCCTATTTTGCCTTCTTTAACCCAGGCGGCCGGTAGAGTCAACAGACACAAAGAGAAGGATGAAGGCATGGGAACCATAGAGACGGGCAAGCTTTTGAGAAACGGAAAGGATACCCGTTATATTTACTCCAGTGCTTTGTGCCGGCTGTCGGATGAAATTATATTTCAAAAAGATATCTGGTTGGAAGAAGAAATGGGGGAATTGGTGACCACCTTTTATCAACGTATGTTTACCGAAAATAGCTACGAAGCAGTTTTACAAGACATTAAAAAGGCAATGGCAGGCGACTGGAAGGTATTGTCCCGCCATGAGGTATTTGATAGCAAGGAATACTATCGCCTTCCATTATTTGTTCCTTTTGATTGGATAAAAAATGAGGGTTTGTTGGATAAGGGTGTTAAGTTTCTATTGGAGGAATTTGGATTTAACTCCCCCTGGGACATTTATGAACTTTTTATAGATAAAACCTCCCGCCAGTCTTGGACATATGAAAAGCGAAAAAAATTCAATATTTTATTTAACCAGTTTGTACTCCAGGTGCCGGCGGAAAAAGCATTAAAATTAGCTGCAAAAGAGGATTTTTTGCAAAAAAGAATCCCCATAATTATGGACGACAAAAGCTATGATGCTGAAAAAGGGTTGCGTTTTTTGAAAGATGAAATAGGTGACAGCTTTATTTAGGGTGAAGGAGTGGGATGTATGCTTGATAACTATCTTGCCTACCCAGTAACTGGAACTGATATTTGGTATTACTTTGTTTGCAAACGAGAGCTGTGGCTGATGATGCGCAAAATAGCCCCGGATCAAGAAGATGAAAATGTGGATATCGGGCGTTTTCTTCATGAGTATTACAGTAAAAGAGGAAAAGAAGAGATAGACTTAGGTAGCGGCAAAATAGATCGTTTGAAGAAAGTCAAGGGTAAATTAATCGCTCAAGAGATTAAAAAAAGTGCACGGTTTAGGGAGTCAAGCCGTTTTCAATTACTATTCTATTTGTACCAATTAAAAAAAATGGGTATTGAAGCCATAGGGGAATTGCTGTTCACAGAAGAAAAAACTAAGGAAAAGGTTGAATTGAATGATGAAAATGAAAAGCAGTTGCTAGATGCAATAAAGGATATCCAAAACTATGTGGAAATGCCCGTTCCGCCTCCTCCCCAAAAAATAAAATTCTGCCACAAATGTGCCTATCGTGAGTATTGTTGGGCAGGTGAAGAATAGTGAAAAAAACCTTGTACATCACTAAAAGTGGTGAATTTAAGCGAAAACAAAATACCCTATATTTTGAGGATCAAGAAGGTAAGCGTCGGTTTATTCCAGTGGAGAATACCAATGATATATTTGTTTTTGCTGAAGTCGATCTTAATACGAAACTGTTGGACTTCTTAGCTCAAAAGCAAATTGCCGTTCACTTTTTCAATTATTTTGGATATTATTCGGGTACTTATTATCCCAGGGAACATTTAAATTCCGGTCATGTAATATTAAAGCAGAGTGAGCTGTATCTAAACAAGAAACGGAGATTGGGTTTAGCGAAGCGCTTTGTTGGGGGCTCTATCCGACAAATGATACAGGTATTAAAATACTATGTCAACCGCCGCAAAGAAAACAATCAAAAATTGCAAGGTGTTGTTGGGGAATTGTTGCATATAGAAAAAACATATGAAGATGCCCAAACAATCGAGGAGCTTATGGCTCACGAGGGGCATTCCCGGGAAAGGTATTATTCCTGTTTTGATGAAATAATCAATAACCCGGACTTTGTTTTTGAAAAACGAACCAAAAGGCCACCCCAAAATGCCTTAAATGCTATGCTCAGTTTTGGTAATACACTCTGCTACACGATGATTCTTAGTGAAATTTACAAGACCTACCTTGATCCACGAATTGGCTATCTTCATGCCACTAATTTCCGTAGATTTACCTTGAATTTGGATGTGGCAGAAATATTTAAACCGATAATGGTTGATCGGCTTATCTTCCAATTGATTAATAAAAAAATGATTACTAAAAAACATTTTGAGCAAGAGCATGGTGCTGGTATTTTGCTTAACGAGCCGGGTCGAAGGAGGTTTTTGGAGCAAATGGAGGATAGGATGAGAACGACCATAAATCACAGACATTTGGGTAGGAATGTATCATATCGTCGCTTGTACCGTTTGGAACTGTATAAAATTCAAAAACATATTTTAGGGGAAAAAGACTATGAGCCCTTTGTCAGCCTTTGGTGAATTGGGGGGAGTGACCTTGTGTTTATCATTCTGGTCTATGACTTTGGTCAAAAAAGAGTAGGTAAAGCATTAAAAATATGTCGGAAATACCTGCACTGGGTACAGAATTCAGTTTTTGAGGGCAGAATTTCCCAAGCGAATTTGGTGAAAATAAAAGGGGAGCTGACATCATTAGTAAAGCCAGAAGAAGATTCTGTGATTATATATACCTTTCGGTCCAAAAAATATTCCAATAGAGAAATAATAGGGCTGGAAAAAGGGGAAGT
>JAAZMP010000157.1 GCA_012798755.1 Bacillota bacterium | reverse complement strand
TCCGGAACGCTCGGTTTTTATTGTACCAAAAACAATCTAAGGTATAAATTCGAAAATTCGTAAAGTTCGAATTTTGTTAAGATTTTAAGATCAAACTAGAAAAAGCCTTTAACTAAGCCGTTATTTTAGGTTTTATAAGGGATTAAATAAACCATTATAAACCCATGTAAAAAATATCCTTTCTGACTTTTAATCATATGGTACGAGATGTGTATTAAATGAATATTTCAATAGTGAGCTACTTTTCTAACACATTTTCTAACACTTTTCCGAAATATGTACACGAAAATAATTGACGAAAAATTGAGAAATACAGTGATAAATGGCTTGAAATAAGGATTTTTAGAATGTAGTTTGGTATTAGATAACACTGGATAACACTAGTTGTCAAATAGTGCGTTGGCCTCATAACCCGAAGGTCGGAGGTTCAAATCCTCCCTCCGCAACCAGTAATGCGGTGTGCAATTTGCACACCGCATTTTTGTGTTTAGGATTTGCAGTTATGATAATTCGTAAAATTTGTTAGGTCCTGAAGCTTTGCGCCATGCAGGTTAGCCGATGGTACTATTTTCATGGCTGGTTTGTATTTGAACCGTTTAATTTTGAACCGTTTAATAAAGTGTCATACATGTTTTGAGCATATTTCAGAGCTTCGTCAGGTGTCATTATACCTTTAACGGCGTTGTATACTACACTTCCCAATATGCCTTCGAATTCCCTTAAGGGGAAGTGTGGCATATGGGACAGGTTTAAATTGCGGGTACCAATTTCAAGGTTTTCAGTAAAGATGCTCAGCCAAGGATACAGGGAGAAATCGTAGTTATTCAAAATATCCGGCAAAGGCGCTGATCCTCCCAGAGCAATTATGGCTGAGGATATGTCCCGGCTGTAATACCATTGGAAAAACTGTTTTATTTCATCCTTTTTATTAGTGAATTTAGAAGCCCCGACAAGCCCGCCTCCTAATAGGGGCTTTCTGCCGGGTACAACGCTGGCACCAGTTTCACCGATAATCCTGGAATATTTGCTGTCAATTGAATAGGAAGCATAGTTTGAGAAAATCTGTATCATGGCGCTTTTGCCGGAAACGAACTCAAGCATGGAATCTTTCCACCATGAATGTTCCAATTTGCTGGTATATTGGAATGAGTCAACATAATCTTGAAGAGCCTTAACGCTGCTGTCAGAATAAATATTGATTCTGTCATTTTCGCACAGATTTGGGCAAAGGCTGTACAGCCGGGGCAGAAAATCGCAAACCGCCACGGATGCGGCGCCAATAGTCATGGTCAGTCCGTATTCCACCGGGGAATTGGGATTAAATGATCTTGTAAAAAACCTGGATATCTTTTGTAATTGGTCATAAGTTTTTGGAATTTCCAATGTTTCATGGTACATTTCGTAATAACTGCGCTTTTGTATGGCATCTTCAAACAAATCTTTACGGTATAAAAGCACCAAAGCACTGGGATCAAAGGGTAGGGCATACATGGTTTGCCCTACTGTGGTGTAATCAGAATATGAGCGTTGCAACATGTGGGAAGGCAGCTGGCTGGTATCGCCGATTACATCAGGCAGAGGCTTGTAAATTTCGTTTGCAAGTTCTGTAAACCAGGAAATGTCCATTCGGATTAAATCAAAATGGAATTCCTCGTTTTGCATTTTAAATTGCGCCTGCAGGTTTTCATAAGGGACAGTAGTAATTTTCAGTTTTATCCCGGTCTGCTTGTAAAAATTGGGGCTTAAGGTTTTCAGCGCTTCGGCATTAGGCGTAGGAATTGTAAGCAGGGAAAGGATGCGTTCCCCGCATTTTTTTAACATGGGAAATGTGAAACGAAAACCCTGTTCGGAAATTTTTTGTTTTTCCGGCAGGGGATTTTTGTTGTTCAGATGTTCCAATAGGGATTTCACAATTATGTTCCCCATGTAAACGTAATTCATTTCGTATGTTATATAATGGCTGTTCGGAAAAAACCTGCAAGGTGTTATTGTTATTATATTTGGAGTTCTGGGAAGCTCAAGGAGTTTTGCAGCAGTGGAGATTGCGTCTGCCAGCAGCATGTTTGAGGTAACAATAACATCCGCATCGGGGTTTTCCTGAAGGAGGTTAAAGGCCGTGTTGTTAGTCAGTGCAAAATCAAAGCTGTAATGTTTTAGGGAAAAATTTTCTTCCTTTACGGAATTTAGAGAGGCTTGCATGCCCTCATAAATCAATTTGGATTCCGTGAATTGAAATGATGAGGAGAACAGAATTACATTTTTCCAGTGATTATCAGAAATGCGCCTTCCAATTTCTGATCCTGCTTTGTAAAAATCAAAGGATATTGAACCGGAATTATCGATATTTGTATCTGGTGTCCGATTAACAAAAATTATAGGGCAAGACAAGTTGTACCGGGTTAAACGTTCTCCAAGGCAAGAAATGCATATAATTGCGCACATCCCGGATAATGAGTCTGAACTCCAGATTTTTTCCTCGGTATTTGCAATGTCGTTTGTTTCAAAAACAACAATCATATATCCTTCATTTGCCAGGGCTTTGCTGATGCTTTCATACAAATCCAGATAGCAGTCGATTTGCAGGGAAGGGATAACCAGGGCAATATTCCTGCTGGTACCGCTTCGCAGTTCCCTGGCGCGGGTGTTGTAGGTGTACCCCAGCTTTTTCATTGCCGCTTCAACTAATTTTATTTTCTCAACGCTTACTTTTCCGGTTTTATTTAAGACGTTGGATACTGTTCCGTGAGAAACTCCGGCCTCTCTTGCAATATCCTTAATAGTCGGCATTTTTGTCCCCCTATTTAAAATTATAAATTGCAATATAAGAATAATGAATTGTACAAAAAAAATCAATACTACTATTAATATAAAAGCATAAATATTGAAACGTGTCAATATAAATTAAGAGATTGATTTAGGATAGTTTAAAAATTTTGACTAATGTTAAAGTTTGATTCATTAAAATTTAATTAAAACAACGAGAAATTTTGTAAAAAGTTGTTATTTGATTTTTGAATATATATTGACACGAACCAATTTTGAATATATACTATTGTTAAAATCAGAAATGTAAGGGGATATTAATGGAAATTAGCAGTTATGTTCAGGATTATTTAAATAGAGGAATCTTAATAGCTGCTCATCGTGGAGTAGCAGGTGGCGACATTCCTTTTAATACCCTGGCAGCTTTTGAAGTGGCACTTCAGCAAGGTGCAGACATTATCGAAACTGACGTTGTGCAAAGCGCTGATAAAAAAATGTTTATTTTTCATCCGAACCAGGAAAAAAATCATCTAAACCAGGATATCAAACTGACCAAGATGACTGCAGAAGAGATTAGTAAAATCCGTTACGTTAATTTTGATAAAAACATCACTGAATATCCTATTCCAAATTTGGATGAAGCGTTGGAATATCTAAAAGGCCGGTGCCTGATCAATCTGGATCACGGTTGGCGGGGCTGGTTCAAAGATATGATTGATGTTGTGCGTCGGCATGATATGGTTGATCAGGTGATAATCAAAACCCCACCGAATCTTGAATATTTGAAAATGGTGGAGGAACTGGCGCCTGATTTCATGTATATGCCGGTTATCAGTGAAACAGATACTTGCAGCGAGATAATCGAAAAGATGGATATCAACTATGTGGGTGCTGAACTGGTTTTCTCTACTGAACAGGCGGAAATTGTCCAGCCGGAGTACATAGAAAAACAAAAGAAAAAAGGGCGATTTTTGTGGGTAAATGCCATCATCTTTTCATACAAAACCCAATTAAGTGCCGGGCATACTGACAGCCTTGCGGTAACAGGGAATCCAGAAGAAGGATGGGGATGGCTGATAGACCGCAAATTTGACATCATACAAACCGACTGGCCCATGATGCTGAAAGAGTTTATTCGCAACAGGAATAAATAAGGAATTGAAAGGGGATTGTTATGAGGCGTCAAATTCAAAAACTAGCTTTACTAATCTTAGCGAGCTTGATGGTGCTTACTTCTGCGGCCTGCAAAAGCGGAAACAATACCGGCGGCACCGGTAAAAACGGCGGGAACACTGGCGGTACAACCAAAGCACCTGAATATTTAAATATGGATTCGCAGCTTCCAATTGTAAAGGATGGTCATAATGTAAAGCTTAAAATAATGATAATGCTCGGCGCTTACTATCAGGATATGAAAAGCCTGGAGGATGTATATTTTGTAAACAATTATAAGGAAAAGACCAAGGTTGATGTCGAGTGGAACGGTATTCCCAAAGATGCGTTTTCCGATACTTTGGCTTTGATGCTTTCAACAGGCGATTTGCCGGATGTTATCATGAAGAGCGGGATTTCCAACTCTACCCAGCTTAAATATGGGGAACAGGGTTATTTTCTGAATCTTATGGAAAACGACCGGTTAAAGACATATGCTCCGAACTACTGGGCGTTATGCGAAAAGTATCCCGAAATTTTGTTGGGATCCATGATGCCCGACGGCGAGGTCTACTCCCTCGGTTTGGTCAGGAACTCTGTTGGATCGGTGGTTGCAAGCAAACTTTATTTCAATCAAGAGTGGCTGAATAAGGTAGGTTTAAAAGTCCCGACTACTGCCGGTGAGTTTTACAATGTTTTAAAAGCCTTTAAGAATAATGACCCCAACGGAAACGGCATAGCGGACGAAGTTGGTATGTATACATCCATGACCCATCTTGAATATGTAACTTTGGGTATGTTTGGCCTTGGCAATCAGGGAATGTGCAACGGTTTTATTGATAAAGACCTCTCCACAGGGAAGGCGAGGTACTTTCCGGATTGTCCCCTTTATTTTGGACAAAAACTCACTAATGCTTAATATATCTTAAAATTTCATATTTAGTCTTCTTCACCCTGCTTTCATTCTACAGAAATATTTATCTTCATCAAGGATAAAGGGTAAACCCTTGCTCCG
>JAAZMP010000017.1 GCA_012798755.1 Bacillota bacterium | reverse complement strand
CCCATGGCGTTAATCTCCAGTTTGATATTTTGCGCTTCGTTGGCGCCGATATGGAAGGTTGCTCTAAATTCACCGCCTAAAAGGTTTTGCGTGTTGAATTCCGTGTTGTCGGCAATTCTGGTCAGTTCTTCGGCCAGCTGGTCAATCTCTTTCTGAATTTCTGCTCTATCTACTAGAGTGTTCGTATCCGTTGCAGACTGCGTGGCCAGCTCTCTCATGCGCTGCAGGATGGAGTGCGTTTCGTTTAGCGCACCTTCGGCGGTCTGGATAAGAGAAATACCGTCCTGCGCGTTCCTTGATGCCTGCGTTAAGCCCCGGATCTGGCCTCTCATCTTTTCGCTGATGGCCAGTCCTGCCGCGTCGTCTCCGGCCCGGTTGATGCGCAAGCCTGAAGATAGTTTTTCCATGGCGCCTGCGCCACGTTCAGTGTTAATCCCTAGTTGCCTATGGGCGTTTAGGGCACTGATGTTGGTGTTGATTCTCATTTTTAAAACCTCCATAAGTTGTTATTATGGGCTTCCGTGCCCAGGTTTTATTATAATAAGCCAAAATGGCCTACTATCTTATTTAATAACTTCTGCTCAAATATAGTATCGGCGTTTATCCGAAAAGATTAAGTTCTTTTAAATGATTTTTTCTAGAAACCCCGCAGTTGCACCGCCTCTATATGTTCACGGCACAAGTTGGCCATGGCGGCGACCTTTTCGCGGGAATAGGGCCTAAGAGAAACCATGTCTGGATCGATTACTGTCGGACGCGGATGAAATTGCTGCAAAACATAGCAGCGGCAACCGGCAATTTCCCCGGCAACGGAAAGGATGTCCTCTTCTTTTAGGAGCCCGGGGACGACGGTGGTGCGGAACTCATGCCGGACGGTGCTGCTTTCCAGCAAACTTATTGTTTCTTTTAACTTGCCCTGGTCCACGTCTTTTCCGGCTACTAAGGAATACTTTTCAAGCGGTCCTTTGACATCCATGGCCACATAATCCAAAACGTCCTTTTCCAACAGCTTACCGACAACTTCCGGCCTGGTTCCGTTTGTATCCAATTTTATTTTTAAGTTTAACTTTTTGATCTCCAGCAGAAAATCAAGCAGGTTTTCCTGCAAGGTAGGCTCCCCCCCGGAGATACAAACGCCATCCAGCATAGAGGATTTTTGTTCTAAATGAGCTAAAACTTCCTCAACTTTTACTTCCGGAATGGCACCGGGGTTTAAAACCAGATCCCTGTTGTGGCAATAGGGGCATCTCAAATTGCAGCCGCCGGTAAAGATGGTGGAGCATATTCCCCCGGGCAAATCCAAAAGGCTGACTTTCTGCAATCCTCTTATATCCATTTTTTACACCCCATGGGGATTACTTTGAAGCTATGGGGCGGCAATTTTTTCAGACTGTGCCGCCCCATAGCTTTTTTACTAAAATTCATTGTCTTCCAGGGTCGTCCTTTTCCAAAGCACTGCTTTGGCAAAGGTGCGCGTTGTTTCTTTGATGACTACCTGCACTTCTTCGCCTACCAGTTCCCCGCCGTCTTCGATATCCAGGACATAGCCATGCAGCCTGGCAATGCCGTGATCGGGATTTGTGGAGTGGGGTTCCTCCACCTGAACACGGTAGATTCCCCCTTCTACCACCGGCAAGGCATGCCTGGCCACTTCTTGCAGGGGCCCCGACATTAAAATACTGTATTTTTCCACGTGTAGGTTGTCCGAACCACGAATAAAAATATTTTTACCTGTAGAGGCCTCTAATTTTTTTAAATAGGCTCCCCCACTGCCAATCAGCAGCGCAGCAACTTCGCTGTTCGTCTCTACCAGTATTGCTTCAACATCCTTGCGCAGCAGCATTTTTTTAAGTTCTCTTTCCACTTTGCTGCTGACTGCTTCCAAGGATAGCGTTTTGCCTTTACCGTGGCAGTAGGCGCAGGGCTGTAGCATTACCTCGGAGATGCTTTGTTTCACTTTTTTTCTGGATACTTCTACCAGACCCAGGGAGGTTATACCCAAAACCTGGCTTTTTGTGCGATCTTTGTTCATTTCCTGCTTTAACTTTTCAACAACCCGCCGGCGGTTTTCCGGAGAATCCATATCGATCAGATCAATGATGATGATACCACCAATGTCTCTTAAACGCACCTGGCGGGCAATCTCCACTACAGCCTCTAAGTTCGTTTTTAAAATCGTATCCTCCAGGTTTCTTTTGCCCGTATATTTACCGGTATTGACATCGATTGCCGTTAAAGCCTCCGTCTCGTCGAAGACCAGGTATCCCCCGCATTTTAACCAGATCATGCGGTTTAAAGAACGTTCGATTTCCTCTTCTATCTGGAAATAGTCGAAAATAGGTTCCTTTTTGTCATAATAGGTAAGCCTGTTTTTAAGGTGCGGGGAGAAATAAGCCAGGTTTCCCAAAATTTTGTGGTATTCTTCCTTATTATCAACAACCATTTCTTCAACATAATCATTAAAAAGATCCCGCACGATGCGGTTGACAAGCGCCAAATCGCGGTAAAGCAGCGCCGGCGCTTTTTCTTTTTGGAACAGTTTATTAATGTTTTTCCAAATTCGCAGAAGGGAATCAAGATCGCTTTTCAAATTTTCCGGATCTGTGCCTTCGGCCACCGTCCGCACTATGACTCCTACGCCGGGCGGGTACAGATCTTCCATTTCTTTTTTTAATCTTTCTCTTTCTTGCTGGGATTCGATGCGCCTGGACACACCAACATAGTTTAGGCCGGGCATAAGAACCAGATACCGTCCCGGTATGGTAATATGTCCGGTTAGCCGTGCGCCTTTGCTGCCGATGGATTCCTTCATCACCTGAACCAGCACTTCTTTTTTGGGATGCAAAAGGTGTTGCACACGCATCTTTTTACCGTTTGTTTGTGCGTCTTTGGGCTGTGGTATATCATCCACATAATAAAAGGCGTTTTTTTCCTCCCCCACATCTACAAAGGCCGCCTGCATACCCGGAAGAACATTTTCCACCACCCCTTTGTAAATATTGCCCACCAGACGCTGATGTAAAGGCCGTTCAAAATATATTTCCGCAACTTTGTTGTTTTCCAACAAAGCAACTCTTGTCAGTTTAGAATCACAATTTATAACTATTTTTTGCTTCATAATAAAATATACCTCTTATATATATGGTGCTCCTTTTAAAGATCCATACAGTTTTTTTCGAAATAGTTTTCGCCAAGATAGTAATCAGAACCAACACCGGCGGGGGTTATCAAATTGTTTCCTTCCCATTGAAAGAGATCTTGGCGGTAAGTTTTTATATCCCCGCCCAGTGGAAGCAACTCCATTACTTCCTGCGGCCTCGCTCCACCTCTGCTGCCGGTTGCAAGAAGCATCAACAAAAGGCCTTTT
>JAAZMP010000156.1 GCA_012798755.1 Bacillota bacterium | reverse complement strand
TTCAGCACGATTATCAAATACCGAAGGTCTTGGAAATCTCCCAGCTCCCGCAAGAATGTGCCATCATTGGTGCGGGTGGCCAGTGCGGTTCTGAGTATCTTCACAAAACCTGTGGTATACTTGTTTACGTGAGGAGAAAATATTGGAAAATCAGAATGTTACCCTTTCAATTCCCAAGGATATTTTAAGAAAAGCAAAACATATAGCGATTGACAAGCAAACGTCCCTTTCCGGCCTTTTGACAAAAGCTTTGGCGGATCTCGTAAAAAAAAGAGGACGCGTATGAAAAAGCGAAAGCCAGGCAGCTTGCCGCCATGAAGGACCCTTTTGATCTGGGGGTAAAAGGCAAAGTAACCTGGCAGAGGAAAGATTTACATGCCAGGCATTGATGGCTTCCAGTTTGATAGTCCCACCAATGCTTAGATTCAAAGGCGCCGAGCACAAGGCAACAAGCGTGCCTGGACAGTGGGGCTAAAAAGGTGCTAATACCCAGCATCCCGGATTTCCCCCCGGCAATGGTATATTTACACCATAGAATTAAACGGCCATCTTTATTAAATATTTCTCGTTGCGTTGAAAAAATGCCCATGCCTGTAATTAAAGGGCATGAGCATTTCGCAACTACGCCTATTTCCTTATTCATGATGAAAGAAATTATTTCACTTTGAGTAATGGCCATCACTCCTCGCATAATAGTAGCAGGAACACTTAGTTAAATGCTCCTGATAGTTATATTATACATATCGTTTTGGACAATCATTTTTCTGCCGGCGGTTCCTTGCTTCAGGTTCAAAAGTACCCCGACACCAGCGGACAAAATTCCAGGCGTGGGTAAGGTATGTAGTTGCTGTAAGCTTGCCCAATATACCCATTGCCTCCAGGTTTTTGACCTCCTTTTCATAATCCATGAAGAGTCTTTCTATTTCCAGACAATTTTTTTCAGTAGTTTTCATACAATCCATCCCCTATATATGCCAGGTTTGTAACTATTCCAGGGTTCCTTTAGATCAGGGCAATCTATTAACCGCGGGCAGCATACCGGGAGGGGCCGCGGAATACTTCCCGGAGATGCCAGTTAATATAGTTGCCACTGGGATAATAGGCGGGACTTTGTGGCCGGCGAATGGGATGATCATGATAGCGCATCAGCCATTCCTTAAAGCCACATGTACCGTGGGCATTTTCAGCCACCCGTAAAACATAGGAACTGTCAAGGGTAAAGGCGCCCCGATCAAATAGCCTATGGTGCAAGGAGCATAGGGCGATCCCGTTTACTTCATGATCGGGGCCCCCGTAACAATGCCATTTGATATGGGCAGCTTCTACAGCAACCAGGGTGTCACCAAGTCTAACGTTAAAGCCGCAAACAGCGCATCTATATTCATATGCCCGTAGAACCCTATCCCGAAAATCAGGTCTCCGGATCAGCCTGGCATCGCTTTCCAACTCCAGGCCAACCTGGGCCAAAATATCCTGGTGGAGCGTACCCGGGAAATAATTATCAAGTATAAATCTGGCCAAATCATTAAGTAGTTTCCGATCGTTTCTTAAGAGTGTGTAAGCCCCTTCAGCAAAGCCCCCGGCAGTTTCATTGTCGATTAGCTCTCGATCGGTCCAGTCTTTTGTTGTATTTAAAATCTGCTTCCCTTTAATTTCCCAAAAGTCCCCATCATTACAAAGCTTTACAAAGGGGTAACTGGGATAGTAAGCCCTGCGGTAAGGACCAAATTCAATCAACAGTTTACGTAGATCTTCTCTTGCTTCTGAATATGGCGCTAACCTGGGCTCGTCCCTGCTGACCCGGCCCAGGGTGTATAAGAGCAGGAGCGGTTTGTGGGGAGCTCTTTCATCGCCTTTTTGCCAAATGCGGATATTTTTTATTTCTCCTGTAAGTTTACCTGCTAACACACAATTACCCTACTTTCTTAAACTCGGCAAACCGCCTCTCCAGCCGTTCGCGGTCGGGCCAGTGAGATTTTTTCCCGGGCAGAATAATTTTCTGGTTGTGCATTTGCTGGATACCGTGTTTAAGCATCGGGCCGTCAAGTTCTTGCAAAATATCGTCTTGGACAACAATTTGGTAATCAGAGTTTATACCGGTGATATTACTATCGAGACGGCTGTGCAGTCCAGCATCGAATCTCCGCCCGTTTTTTTAAAGTCTTCAACTTCCAGGAACATGCGCCCGGCATCCTGCAGGTCCACAGCGGTGTAAGTAGCCATGCAGTTATGGCGCACATAGGAAAGTTTTCCAGGGTTGTCGGATCATTTGGCCCCAGAAAGGGGTGATCCATAACCTTTTAGTACCAGAGCTCATACACAAAAGGAGCGGTCATGAGTACATGCTCATGCATGGAAGTGAAACCCAATTCTTCGGGCTTGATCGGCCCGTTAACCGCCATTACTTGTTTTGTCATGGTAGATTTTTTTCCTCTTAAAATTTAAATAAGTTTCCAGCGCATTTATTTTTAGGATAAAGCTCGATCCCCAAGCCCACACTTGCCCGGGGAAAAGCAGCCTTTACCTGAATTTTATCAATTATTACTTCAGAAGGCAACCTTAACAGGTCCTATTCAGAGCTGACGCATGAAGTATTTTAAAAAAAGTTTATGACCAGGAATTGATATTTTTGTACTAAAAGTTTATTGATTTTCTAGAACCCATTGACTTATCCACTGCAGCGCCACCTTTGACCACGCGGGGCATCTGAAAATGTACAAACGGGTAATGTAGCATAAAAACCCTATCTTTTTAAACTATGTAAGCGCTAGGCCGCCAGCTTTCTAGTTTTCCAATCTTCCTCATGAACCAGTCGCAGCTGACTGGAGGCTTCCAAGGAAAGCCTTAGGCGCGCCGTATCCAGTTCCCGGTGGATCATCACCTCGCGGAATCTTTGAATAAATGCTTGAAATCCAACCGCTAAAACTTGTTCCGTTAGAGAGATCGAATGCAGCATCATCTCATTTAACATCCGGGCAATATGCATCAGAAAATGGTAGCCGCACCTTTTTGGTTTTTGCCTGTTTTATGATTGCTTCAATGTTTATAGAATGCTTATATTATCAAGCCAAGTATATCGCTCCATTTTGGCATGGGCCAGGGTTAATAGGATGCCGCTGGTAATATAAAACCGTATGTCTTTTTGTAGGGCCTTGGAATTAT
>JAAZMP010000016.1 GCA_012798755.1 Bacillota bacterium | reverse complement strand
TTGATGTGTTCAATATCAAACCGGTCGGCAGCAATTAATTTTGCAGTGTGATTGCGCCACTGCTGCAGTACATCCATCTGCTCATCAAGGGAACGGGCTGCAGCTTCTTCTCGATCATAAAAGGCATAGATTGTGTCCGTTACAATATCTTCATAGTCATTTTGCCAATCATTTATACATTCTGCCGTAATCCCTATTCCAATTTCCCTCATTTCGGGAAAAACTTCATAAAGCCAGTTGGCCAATCCCGCCATATCTATCCTGACAAAAGAATTGCTGCTCAAGCCTTCATTCTCTACAAAACCTTTTAAGATACCATGATGATCCGCAATGTCACGGGTAATAAAGAGCCAATCAAATTGATGTTGCTCCCAAAGTCCAGTGTTTTGCAAAAAATGATAGGCCAGATAGGCAAAAAAGATGGCCCCACATTTAGCGTGATTAGGGTTGGAGGAAGTTTTTCCCCTAATATAACGCTGCCAGTCATGGTGGGCTTTGCCCACATCATGACTGACAGCTGCTATTTCCAGTAGAAATCCCGTAGTTTTATTCACCTGCATGGTTTTCAAAAAAGAACAAA
The DNA here is from genome assembly GCA_012798755.1 of Bacillota bacterium. GTDB lineage: Bacteria > Bacillota > Dethiobacteria > DTU022 > UBA8154 > UBA9862. The sequence goes on along the minus strand of JAAZMP010000016.1, from coordinate 3,746 downwards.
CCTGGCTACGTGCCCCCTCAAGATGTTCTGATAGGTAAGATATTTTTTCTCCTTCGGTAGGTCGGGCCAAACAATTCTCCCACGGAGTTAAAGAAGACACACTAATTCACCATCCAGTTCCACTGAGGTAAACTCCACATCTGTTCCTTTCAGCTTAAATGTTAATTTTGCTCCCCTTTGCTCGTATATAAAGTCCACTGATTTGGTAAAGCTTCTGCCTCCTTCGTATTTTTTCATAAACCCACTGGCCCGTTGATAATAGTTACCGTCTTCCAAAGACAATTCCTCAATAATGGAGGCAGGCACCACCGAAATGGCGGAATACCAATCCCCGGAGAAATCTACCTCCGACACGTCCCAGGTACCTGCATACTCCGGCGTTGTAAGGGAAAATGCGGATCCCAAATAGGTACTATATATAGCCTGTTTATTTTGCAGCATGAATTCCAGCCTGTCTGTATATTGTTCCCCGGCGTAATAAACGCGGTAAGCAGGTTCCACCAAAAGTTGGATAGTTGTCGGCCTGTTGAATGTATTCCCGCCGCCTTTGCCTAGAAGGGAAAGGCGCTGACTGATCATTCGCACTTCGGAAAGTAACTGGATCCCCACCTGATCTGTTGTTACAAAGTCTTCGATACCCAAAACTGCCCCTACCAACCCTTTGGCTGCCGTTGGGGGGATAAAGGGAAATGTTAAATGGGTGGAGGTTGTGTCCGGCCTGCGGAAGTGAGCTATGGTGCTTCTTACATCAAAAGCAATAATTTTCAAGTTTCTCCCCCCTACCAGGAGATTTCTTGAATGTAATTTTCTACATTGCCTTGTAATTGCAATAAAGGATGCTTCCACACCCGACATCTTTCTATTTTTTCCCCATACTCCTCCAATGCACCAGCCAGTTCACTAACATCAAGGGTAACCTCTTTTATAGAGGAAGGCCGCTCACTATCTGTCCGCCAAACATCTGCACCGGGTAACAACCTGATCCTTTCCTCCAGATAACCGATACGGAAGAAAGGATCATTATATTCCACATGAACTAAAAACAAGGCTTCTTGCTGCCCCCTGCCCCGAGCATGTCGATACTGGGTCCCTTGCCATAAGCCCCGTAGTAAGAGTTCCTGGTCGTCTTTAGTCATTTGGGAATGCTCCGCAGTCCTGGCGTTTATTACACCCGTCATTGCAAAAACAGCAAAGGGGACAATATAGCTAGTCCAAATGGTGCCCTGGGTTTTTCCTTCACCCCCACCATCATCGGAAACATCTTTACTAGGCATGGTTACTGTACCTTGAACATATTGGGTGTCAACAGGATGAAGGGAATGTGCCCAAGAAAACTGCACAGGACCAGTCAAATTAAACTTTGGCTTTTCAGAATAAACAATGCCGAAGGTACGTACATCAAAAGCATGGTTAATTAAAACTGCTTTCATATCCGCCTTTGCTTCTTTTTCTTTTTTCACTGCTTTGGCAATGTTTTCTGCTAAAGATTTACGGCCTAACAATTTCCCTTTTTCGTTGATAATAGGCTGAACAAAAACATGATTTATTTCTCCTCCATCAGGATACATTGAAATAATAAAGTCCCGCACATCTCGCTTAATACTCACGTCGGAAAGGGATATACGCCCATCTTCTTCGGGAAATAGCCTGCGGGCATCACTATCGTTAATTGGATCCCTGTTCGGAATACCATCCTTTACAGACTTAACAAACATCAATTCACCATTATTCACTTTCATTACTTTTTACCTCCTTTTCTTTTTTGGGTAACATTAAATAACCAGACCAAAACATGGTTAGAAATTCATTCTTGTTTTTTGCCAACTGGTTATTATTCTTTAGCTCCAGTAGTGCCGGCAATGTTAGGGCTAAAGCCTTTTCATAATTCAATTGAATTCCCAAATCACGCTGCTTTCGCAATTCTTCCATTTTCACTAAACCATTTTTCCAGATCATTTCTGGATTTAGTTTGCTGCCAAAACGCATAATTCTTGTTTTCAGGTAGTCACTACCTACCTTTGCATAATAAGAACGGCCAAATTGCTGCACCAACAGACCAGTGATAAAACCCACCTTTTCCACAGTGTCAAGATCAGCAAAGGTAAGTCGTTCTCCGTTATAACGTTCCATTAGTTCTTTTAAATCACGCAAAACCATTCCTCCCTTCCTTTCATTTAAAATTTGTTGGTGATAATCATAATAAAAGGCAATAAAAAGGTGATAAAAAAACAATTCCAAACGAACGCCAAAAACATTTCCTTTATTTGCTATTTCAGTGATGCGGTGTACCGTCTGTTTTGCAACCCGCTCCAACCCAATAGGACGACCATTAAGAATCTTCTCCATAGATGACCATAAATAGCCTGGCCCATAGGCGTTGCTTAGTAGGGCAGGCAGATACTTGATCCTAAATTTAACAATCTCTTGTTGTTTTTCCGCAACCTGCAGCATATCCCCAACCTCACCGCAGGTGGTCTTTTGAAGACGTTTAATCAGGTTTTGCACCTTAGTAGCTACACTGGGCACTATGTCTTCAATTTGTCCGCGGATATGAATATCTCCCCTGGCCAGGATCCCAGAGTAATAAATAATGGTGATACGATAATTATCTTTCAAACCAGGGATGATCCGTCTTTCCAACCCCCCAACAACCTCTAGTTGCAAGGCATTGGGTGGTATATCCTTGGCTTCAAGTCTATTTTGCAGTTGCCGAAAATATTTGTACATTTCCACGGGGCTGGCCCCGGTTATTGGCAAGAAATAGGGGATACCATAAATTGTTTCAAAACTGGTTGGTCTCATATGTTGTTTTGCTTCAACGTTAAACACAGGGGCAAACATTTCCTTAAGAAGGGCGCCTCTAATAGGGGTCTGAACCTGCTTCAAAAATTGAGCACCGTAGACAAAGGCTTCATATTCCTGTCGATTCAATCTGATACCCTTAACCCAATCCTTTTTACGCCAATAAATAGAAGCTGGTAAATCCCACGTATGGCTCAGCCATAACCAGCCTTTATTATACGCGGAAACTAATTTTTCTGATTGTTCATTCAACACGGTCGAGATGGCATCGGTGGTCACACCTAGTTCCTTTGCTTCTTCAAGACGGGATTTAATTATGTTGTCAACTATTTGCCGGCCATCTACACACAACGGATTGCCGTTGGCTTCCCTTATACCAATAGCAAAGTGGTTTTCACCCTGATCAAAACTAAATAGGCCCAGGGAATGATCCACAACATATAAAACCCCTTTTCCCTGTGTAATATACCGGTCTCCTTCCCGAACCAAGCAGTCGGCAACTAGGGTTGCTTTTTTTTCCAATTCATCCTTTCCCAGCTTCATGTAAGGGATAGTTTTGGCAAAACGATCAAAAACCAGCTTGAATGTCTTTTCTTGTTTAGGAAGTTCGTTAATATGTCGGCCATATAGGGGATAACTGGCCAGGGGATAAATCCCTTGAGCAAGTAAGGGATTTCCTGAAGGTATTGTAATGGGCATAACAATGGCAGTGTCCAAGTTAACAGGACCATTTACCTCATCCTGTAGCTTGCGATAATGAAGTATGGTTTCCTCATTATTTAACTCTACAATAAAAACATTGCCATAAAAATTTTTTACCTCATCCTTGCTCACATCAGTAAGTAACTGTATACGTTCCCCAATAGACATTTCACTTTCCACAATGGGCTGCCCAATTCGAATGATATCTGTTAAGAGCATTTCTATCCTCCTTTGTAGTAAAT
>JAAZMP010000155.1 GCA_012798755.1 Bacillota bacterium | reverse complement strand
TTATCTACATCATGGGGGCCAACTAACTCTGCTCTGAAGCTGCTTATTATATTATCTGATAAAATCGGATATAACTTATGTCTCACTTGCCATCCTTCTTCATTTTCCGTTAGTTCCAATTGTACTACCACGCTGTAGGGCAATGCGTTAAATTTCCCGTAGCGACCCGGAGAATTAAATACAAATTGCCCTATAGAGTATACAATTACTCCACCCTCAATTTCTCTAAAATGATCGTAAGTATGGGTACCATGCGCAAAAATATAATTCGCGCCAGCGGCAACTAATTCATCGCATATTTTTCTAATCCGAGGGGATACATGTTTGTAATCAAAACCCTGCCAATGAGGATATACAATTATTAAAGCATCAGGATCCTTTTCGCGTAAAAATGAGATCTTTCTTTTCATTTCTGGTAAATCCAAAGGGTTAACTCCAGGTTTTTTATTATCAGCAAAAACCTTATATTGATCATGGTAACGCTTTGAAGCACGCATGCCAGCAAAAACATACACTGTTTGGGTGCTTTTTTCTCCCTTAAATTTCAGTTTTAATGGTTTTGAAGCTTCCCTCAAAGCAATCCCAGCCCCAAAACAGTTTATACCGACCTGTTCGAATAGTCTTTTTGTCTCCAACATAACATCCGGACCGAAATCCATGGTGTGATTGTTAGCTAAACTAACAGCTGAAACACCCAGTTGTTTGAACACGTCAAGTGTTCTACTAGGATTATCCCAGTTGGGATATGCCTTGCCTTTTATCCCGCCAGAAGGGTTATCAGCCAAAACTGACTCAAAGTTCACAATAAGGCAGTCGCTATTTTTTATAAGGGGGTTAACTCCTTCGAAAAAGGAAAGGGGATTTTCAAGCAATCTTTCATAATGAATCCTATAGCGCTTTTTTTTCAAATAATAATCGCCAAGGCTGGTGTCACCACCAAATGTTATTATGTACGATTTTCTCAACGGATCTGTTTTGTTTAGGCCCACAGTTATACTATCCTGCTTAAGCAAATCTGCCTGTAGGTTGCCATCTGTCATTTTACGCCATGCTGATTTGGATTTGTTGTATATATATTTTAACAGTCGCCTAACTTTCCTATTCACTTGATAGTTCACTCCCTTTTTACTAACCCCAACTCCCCATCAGTATGCTAATGTTTCCATCATATGTTCAACTATTTTTGCCGCAACATTCCTGGGTTCACCATAAACAGGGAAATGGTGAGCGCTTATACCTGGACGTGTATTCGCCTCGATAACGATATAGTTATCTTCCCGCGATGGGCGGGTGTGATCGTGAGCCAGTATGTCTACGCCGATTACATCAAGGCCCGGTACAACAGCCGCCACACGTTCAGCAATCTGTTTAAAAGTAGGATGAACCTCATCGGTTATATCAGCCGAATCGGCGCCGGTAGAGATACCTGCTTTCAAATCTATCACGACCATGAAACCTTTGGGGGGAATTGAAGAAAGCCCAAAGCCCTGTTTTTTTATTACTCCCAGCCTGTAGTCATTGAGCCTGATCAATTTATTGTCCAGGAGAGGATGATTCATTCTTTTTTTGTTTTTTTCTTCAATGAGCGTTGATAATGTATCGACCCCGTTACCGATCACATGGGGGGGAATCCTCAGTACAACGGCTGCACACTGGCCGCCTACAACCAGATACCTTGCCTCAATTCCATTTTTAAACTGTTTTTCTACAAGCACGCCCTGCTTGCTAATTTTAATTGCATTATTCCAGGCATCGTCAAATTCCCGTTCGCTTTTCACGCCAACAGTAACACCCCGGCCCTTGTTACCTCCCACCGGCTTGATCACCGCAGACATGCATTTTAAAGCAAAGGCCCATGCTTGGTTTTTTCCGTTTTGCCTAAAAGTTTTTCCCCGAGCTATTGAAACACCGGCTTCCTTGAAAAATTCCCTTGCTCTTTTTTTATTCTTCAAAATCCTGTAACCCAATAGCGAAGTCTGTGATGTCTCCGTTTCTAGAAAGAGCAACCTTTTATCGCAGCCTTTTACAATGCCCATTTTTCCAGAAAAATCAACCTCGTAGCCCAACTTAACGAATTCTCTTGCTATAAGCCTGCCCGTTGACATAGCTTCCTCATGATAAATACTTGCCTTTTTATTGGACATAACCTCCGCTATTGTGTTTAAAGCCACCTTAAAATCCTCGGCTGCACTATCCCCATATGGACTAATTAGATCTTTGCTATTAGTCGTTTCTTTCCCCTGAGTGGTTAATTTCGACTTCTTCAAGAAAGGTTTAAAAAACTGTTTGATCTTCTTTTTCATCTGTCTTATTTCCCCTTTTGAGCCACCGTGTTCTTTCGGTCAAGCAAAGCTCAGAAACAACAGGGCTGACGCATGAGATATTGTATTAGCTGCCCCAGACCCTGGATTTGCAATTTTACCTGTGCCCTCCTGCCATTTACTAGTTTCTCCGGGTCAGCTGTGCCCTACCGGAGTGTTCCATGCTCC
>JAAZMP010000214.1 GCA_012798755.1 Bacillota bacterium | reverse complement strand
CGCCAGGCCAGGGTCCCGTTGGTCCACTCGGTTACTTCCAGCTCGCCGCTTTCAAAGGCTTTGCGCATGATCAGGGAGAAGCCGCGCGCTTCTAGGGTCACTACGTAGGCCGCATCACAGCGGTTGACGCATTTGCCGGCGATCAACAGTTGCAGGTCATGGGTGGTCGTATGGCCGGAGTAGCCGAGGTTGCGTTTTTCTTGACGCATGATTTCGTGTAGCACGGCGATGGGTTTGCGAGTGGTGCTAAACCCGCCTACCGCCAGGTAATCTCCATCTTCGATCAGGGTGCTCACCGCTTCCTGCGACGTGGTTACTTTGTTGATCAATCTACGGGATTTTTGTCTAAAATGGCTGCGTGCCTCATCCACATCGGGATTGGTAAAAAGTATGCGCTCCCCTGTTCTTTTGTAGGTTACGATTTGATCTCCTTTAACAGAGTAATCTTCAAAAGAATCATCCGGATCGGATTTGACTGCTGATTCCATCTTTTAACCTCCTGATTTTTTAACGATAGATCTGGTATAAATACATTTTGAAATATTGTTTCCCCAGTCTGCAATAGCAGAAGAAAGTTTTTCCCCATAATCCGGCCAAAAACCGCCTGCATACATGATAATTTTCCCTTCAGGCTTTTAAACCAGCCAAAATTTTCTCAGGCAAAGCCGGCAAACTTGTAATCCTCACGCCGCAAGCATGGTAGATAGCATTGATAATAGCCGCATGCGGGGAGGTCAAAGGCAGTTCACCGCAACCGGCAGCGCCAAAGGGCCCTGATGGACGCGGGGTTTCCAAGAGTTCAATCTCCAGGCTATCCGGCACATCTTTGATATAGGGGATCCCGCAATCCCTCATGGTCGTATGTTTCTTTAGATCCTCAAAATCTTCTTTTAAGGCCAGGCCGATTCCCTGCGCTAGACCGCCCAGCAATTGCCCCTCCACCGCCAATTTATTGGCTACAACCCCCACATCCGCATTCATGGCCATCTTTTGTACCGCAACTTTTCCGGTCGCCAGTTCAACCTCCACCTCCGCAAGGAAAACACCGTACATATATGTGGGCACGGGTTTAAACTGCATCGTGTGTTCATCGATTGCAGAACAATATGGAGCAGTAGTAAAATGGCCGCGGTATTTTGTTGGTAATTCCGCATCAATCATCTCCACATAGGTCCTGTAAGTTCCGTCTGGCTTGCGCATGGCCTTCAACAGCTTTTCACAAGAATCAATAATCGCATTGCCCACCACGTACTGGCTGCGGCTTGCCGCCGCTGGGCCACTATTAGGGCAAAGAGCAGTATCGCTTAGATAGAGCTTTATCTGTTCCGGTTTTAAACCCAACGGTCTAAGCGCTTCGTGTGCCGTACTGACACAACCAATGTCAGCTCCCTGACCATGATCCTCCCAAGTATTATAGATGGTAACACTACCATCCGGATTAAGCTCGATATCGGATTCCGCCGCATCAGCCGTATCCCGGCCCACGTTATAGACACCGATCGTGATCCCCACCCCGCGTTTCTTTTCCGCGGTCGATTCCTGCCGGGCACGTTCCAGCGCTTCCTCGTATTTCGGCTTCATCATCTCCAGCAGTTCCGGCAAGG
>JAAZMP010000154.1 GCA_012798755.1 Bacillota bacterium | reverse complement strand
GTTTCATGCGCTCATCTCCGTTTCCATTTTCCCTTAGGCAGGCATCTTTTTTTAATTGTTTCGCCAACCGCCGGGCCATTTTTTCATCTTCCCAAATATAGTCTATGCTTTTCAGGAATGTCTGTCCATATTTATAAACCAACATATGCGGTATTTGGTAAATAAATGCTGTGTCATTTGTTTTTCCTTGAAAGCTCTGCTCTTTATTTAAAATTAGCTCTTGACACGGGTGAATGGATCTGCTACAGTTAGCACAAGCTAACAATGTTAGATGAGGCTAACTTAGTATTTCAATAGGATTATATAAATGAATCGGTATGACTAAGGCCGTTTTTCGAAAGTTGTTTTTACACAAGTTTTTTAGAAGATCTTTCGGGTTTTCAAAAAGCTTTCAAGTTTGCCAAAATTACAGTCAAGTGTTTTTATAGGCATTTTTGTACTGTTGGTGAAAGGAGAATAGATAATGGACAAAGGTTTATTAACCCTTATCCAAGGTGATACCGGGAAAATAAAATTGATCGATGCCGGGAGATATGCAACCCGCAGGCTGTATGAAATGGGTTTTACTGTGGGTGCTCCTGTTAAAATAATTAAAAATGATGCAGGTCCTGTCATTGTTTCTTTAGCGGGGAACAAAATTGCTTTAGGGCGTGGGTTGGCTGAAAAGATAATCTTGGAAATACAAAAATAAAGGTGACAGGGGAGAGGCGTTATATGAAAAACGGGACCATAGCACTAATCGGGAATCCTAACAGCGGCAAAACAACATTCTTTAACGCCCTTACAGGTTCTAACCAACATGTTGGGAATTGGCCGGGGGTAACCGTAGAAAAAAAGGAAGGCGGCCTCAAACATGGGGGAAAAAAGTACCACGTTGTAGATTTGCCGGGCACCTATAGTTTGGGGACTTTTTCCGAAGATGAGATCATCGCGAGAAATTTCATTCTTACGGGCAATCCGGATGTAATCATAAATGTTGTTGATGCAAATAATGTAGAAAGAAACTTGTATCTCACTACTCAGCTGCTGGAAATGGGCAAAAAGATTGTCATTGCACTTAATATGATGGATGAGGCGGAAAAAAGGACAATAAAATTTGATGTAGCCGGATTATCAAAAAAATTAGATGTCCCTGTGATACCTACGATAGCGACAAAAGGAAAAGGCATCAAGGAAATAATAACAGCAGCTATCGATGTAATGAATAAGGAAACAACGGTTAAAAGCCCGGTGAAATACAGTGAAACTATCGAACAGCATATTGGCCATATAGAAAAGGTTTTGGAAGGTAGGTTGCCTTATTCTGCAAGATGGGCAGCTCTCAAAGTTATTGAAGGTGATGCGGAAATTTTAAAAAGGATCGACGGTTTAAATCTGGAACAGGGCTTCATGGAATATGTCAAAGGGCTTCATAGAGGCTGCCAAAGCGAAAATCTTGAACTGGAGATTATTGATTCAAAATATGACTTTGTAAATAAGGTTGCGGAAGGAACTATAAAAAGACCTCAGGAGGAAGATATAACTCTTACAGATAGAATAGATAGAATTTGTACAAACAAATATTTAGGTATTCCTGTTTTTGCCGCTATCATGTTCATTGTTTTCCAACTAACCTTTGAAGTAGGTGAAGAAATATTGGGGGAGGCGGCAGTTGATTTGATAGAGGGCCTGGCTGGGCTGACCGGAACTTTTTTGGCACATGCCGGTGCCCCCGGATGGTTTGTTTCCTTCATAATTGATGGGGTTTTTAACGGTGTAGGAGCTGTTGTTGAATTTGTACCTTTGATTACGGTATTGTACCTGCTGCTTGGCTTCTTGGAGGATAGCGGATATATGGCCCGGGCTGCTTATGTTTGGGATGATTTGATGAGAAAACTTGGCCTGCAGGGTAAAGCCTTCATATCTTTGAT
>JAAZMP010000153.1 GCA_012798755.1 Bacillota bacterium | reverse complement strand
ATTTTCCTGTATGGGAGGTGCATAACTTATGAAAAGAACATTGGTTATCATGTTCCTTGTTTTGGCAATTTCAACTTCCATTATTGCCGGGACCATGGCTATGTATGTGGTGGAAATTGATGACCTAGCTGAAGGTAGTGTAGTGGCGAAAGAATTTGTGTTAAAACCGGGAGAAACAAACACTTTTGCCGAGGATGTGGAGATTGCCCCGGGCGAAAGTGTGGATTGGGAATTTAGCGTTAAGAACTACGAAGGCGGTGTTGTCAGTGAGACGGCTATGGATTTGGATATCGCTGTAGATATCGACGATGCCGCTGGCAAGGATGCTATTGCTCCCCTTGAGATTACCATTATCGATGAAGTTGAAGGCGTAAGGGGGCATGAAATAGGTACCGGCAGCATCGAATTTAACGACGAATTTGCTCTGGACAAAGACGGTCAGGAAAAGACTTATAAGGTCTTGATTGAATGGCCCAGTGATGATGAGGTGGATATAGATTATGCGGGAGCCGATTACGGCACTGCTGTTAAAGTGTCCATTATCGGCACACAGAAATAATGAATTTGGAGCGAGTAGGAATGCATTATGAAAAGGGATATCACAGCGCTGCAAGCATTAATGCTTTGATCGGAATGATCGTGGACATAGGACAACGAAAAGCAATTTTAATGTTGCAAAAAGTTTAAAGATAGTGTATAATGTTAAACGATGACAAGCGGGTTGTTTTAAACTGAATAAGAAAAAATATCCTGACCGACAAAGGCAAACCACCCGAAAGGATGGGGCGCAAAGCCATGGGTCTAAAGTTACGAAACCAAGATCGCCAGGCTGCCGAAGACAGGGCATAAGTGCAACTATCTTACGCCTCTGATCCCCGGCCTGGCCGGGGATTTTTCGGGTTGTCGGTCCCTCATAGGGGGACAAAATGAACGACAAATCCGAAAGACAAATAGAAAAGATAATTGTTATTGCTACCATCATCATATTCATCCTGCTGCTTTTCTTGAAAACTGCAGATTCTCGTATTCTGCAGAAAATCAAACCTTCTTTAGCCGTTTTGTCGGCTGGCTGTGCGGATGAACGGGCAGGACAAACAGTTTTACAGGGAAATATCTTTCAAGAGGAAACAAATCATGTTATTGCCAAAACAGGCAAGGATTTTAAACTGGAAACAAAGGCAGGACTATTTTTTTGTAAGGTAACGGTGCCCATTACGCAAGTTACTTAATAATGCGAACAAGGACTTTTATATAGAACTTAGTTCTAGGGCAATTTGCTCTTTAGGGCTTTGAAATTAGGAGGCATTGTGTGTGATCACCTTATGCAAGGCTAAAAAATGCCCTGAAAATGTCTTCCACCCTGCTTTTCCCTTCCTACAGAAGGGTTTTTTTAATTTTAAGAAGAGGTATTATCCGTCAGGCCTTTTCCTGCATGGAGCCGCCGTTGCTATTTCTTCAATGGCTTTATAATATAGGGAGCCTGTCCAAAATTTGTTTGTATAGATGGCTTCTATAAAATGTTATTCTAGTATTATTTATTTTTTTGGAATATCTTATCTGTGATGGGTTTATGGTAGAATAGCAGAAATGTTGGTATCAATAAAAGAACCAGCTTGCCAATAATGGTGTTGGCAAAGAGGATGAGCACCCCTAGCCAGCGGTTCCGGCCGCTGTACAGACCGTGGATTGATTCTTTTTTAACTGATTTTTTCATGGCCCCTGGTTCAGACTTTGGCGGGTATTTATCTATGTCTACCTGATATATGCCTTTGTCTTTACCGACAACTCTTTCCACATAAGTGATATTGTTTTCTTCAAATAAAACAATTTCGCCTGTGTTAATTTCGTGATCCCCGTCAATTTTCTTAAAATAGGCCAGATCGTTGGGCATAATCGTTGGTTCCATGGTGTTTGATTTAAAAATATAGGGGATAACCCCATGAATGGAAACCTCTTTTCCGGTGGTTGACGCACTGATGAAAAGGATCATTATATTGAAAGACAGGGCAGCTGAAATAAATAATATTAAGGATGAAGTGAAGGCGATATCAAAAAATTTGCGGTAGCGCTCTCTCATTGTTCTGTCGAAAAGAGGTTTCTTCTGCCCCGTTGTAAAGTTTACCAATAATACTGGCACATCGGTGGGTAAAATATTATCGTAATTATCATAGGAGAGGTTATAGTATTTGGAAATATTTCGGGCTTTTGTTATGCATATTGAAACACAGATCAGAATGATTGCCCCGGCAATAGGTAAGAACGATGATCTATGCAAATCAAACATGTTGTAAATATTTTGCATAATGACCCTATTGGATAATATATGATAAAAATGTGTTTTATATTTTAATAACAGCAAAAGAATAACTGAGAATAAAATGGAAAAGCGGGCATAAGCAGGGGTATTTATAAAAGATGATAACATCATAGAAATAGTGCTGATGACAATTAAATCAATCAGACCAGCCAGATATAAAGCTGGAAAGTAGGCGGTGACAAGGTTGTAACGTAGAAAAAATGTTAAAAAAAGTGTAACAGAAAAACCAACTGTATAAACAAAGGTGGTGGAAAGTAGGATGGCCGCAAGCTTGGAAAAAATCATGACCATCGGATTGTATCCCATCTTGGCCAGCAAGTACCAGGAATTTTTCCTGATCTCACAAAAAAAAATAGAATCGTAATAAAAAATGAAATAAAAGGCAATCAATATCACAGAAGCATGGATATAAATATAGATGGTGGAAAAATAACTGGACTGCATAATTTCAGGTACTATATCAATGAGTACACTTTCGCGCAGTGTTTGCAATGTAAAGTGAAAGGAAAAGGAAATGAGGCCCAAAAAAAAAGCAAAGGCCGCCTTTTTCCCGGCACTATCTTTTTTTTCCTTATAAGCTTGCCGTAGTTCTTTGTTGAAATAACTACTTTTGTAAATCATATTGTCTAGCTACCTCCCTGTATGCATTTTGCATTGTTTTTAGATTGATTTCAATCTGTTGGGGGGTAAGGCCTGCTTTGGCAATTTTCTTGTAAATGGAGGGTAGTTCGGGGCTTGTTTCCTGGTGATCGCTGATTAAGAGTCTGTTATCCACAATGGAAAGTTTATACTTGGGTAATAAAACAGCTAGCCTTTGCTTAATTTCAGCAATATTTTTGTCGCGGATGATAAAGAGGACTTTGTCATAATTTAACCGCAGGTTTTTGACTGTGCCTTGATAGATAATCCGCCCGTCTGCTAAATAAGCTGTATGGCTGCAGGCTTTTTCGATCAATAGACAATCCCTGCAGCCAAGGATAAGGGTCTTCCTGCTTTCTGTTATTTGGCTAGATATTTTTGCGATTGCATTGGAAAGTACATCATCAAATTCATATTCGGGAAAATTGAATACAATTATAGCACTGCTAGAGTACGCGGCTGTCACTAACGCAATAACTGCCTTCTCTTCGTTGGTTAAATAATCAATAGGGCTAAGGGAAATATGGCCCAGTCCCACGGAGATGAGGAGCTCAAAAATTTTTTCTTGGCGATATACTAGCTTGATCCCCTTTTTGGCGGTAGCAAACATGAGATATTCTAATACATTCATATTATGATAAAGCATGGTAGTAGTGCCGATATAAAAGACATGTTTTAAAATAACCCTTTTATTCCGCATCATGCCCCGTTCAACCAAGACACATTTACCATCATGGTATGATTTTATATTAGCAATAATCTCTAAAAGCAGTTTGATTTCAAAGGCAGATTGCCCATAAATTCCCCAGGATTCTGCCCTTTTTATGAACAGGTTAATATCTTGTAGCACCTGCGTTAATTCTTTTCCCTTGTAATAATGTTCTAGGGATGACAAGTGTTCCATCTGCAGAACGGTGTTTCCAGTAACCAGAGATCTGGGACGCTTTTTTCTTTCTTTTTCCATTTTGCACCACTCCCCTTAGGTGAAAGGAATCTTTGTTATGAACACTGCAATGACTCGGTTGGGAGTAAGCATTTCCAAATCCGGGGAGCTGATGGGGTTATCCCCCTTGGTCCGGTATCTTACATTGCCTTTATCATCGGTTAACACTTTAATGATCCTATGGGTCACAATAGCTCCGGATGTTGTTTCAAAGGTTACAATATCTTGTTCTTGTAGTTGGCTGGCATCTGCTGGTCTGCGTGATAGTATAACCGCTCCCACCGGAAGGACAGGAGCCATGCTGCCTGATTCAATCTTATAAAGCTGAAATCCCAGTAACCCGGGGGTTTCCCCCTTCTTTTTGGCCATGTGTATTGATGCCAGTGTTGCCAGCAAGGATAAAATGATAATAAAGAAAATGATCCAGCCGGCAATCTTAATTACCGGTTTTTTTGTCTGTTTTCGGATCCTTTTTTGCTTGGCATTAGCAATCACCCGATGCATTGCCGCAATCTCATCCGGTGTGGTGTGTCTTATTTTCGTATCCACGGTCTAGCTAGCACTCCCAATTAATATTTCTACCATCAATATATTATATATTAACATACTCCATGATTTATTGACGTATTTTGGTATTAAAAAAGAGCTGCTTGTGTGCGGGCGGCCCTTGAATAAATATACTTTGAGGTGTTCCCTGAGAAGTCATCCCGCGTGTTTAAAATAGCAGTTTTTGGGATACAAATTTAATTCTATGTCTGGGTACTGGAAGATTTAAGAATCCAGGGATTTCCTGGCATTTTTTTAGTTGCCATTTTGTTCCTACTGGGTTTCGGTTACAGGTGCTATGATAGCAGTTTCATAGTCTATTTTAGCATATTCTATGCTTATAAGTATAGAGGTTAATCTCTGTAACTTTGTGTTATGAGCTTTCGTATGTCCGGCTATTTACAGTATATAGCTTTTCATACCAAATGACAATTTATCATTTTTTCCATCATATGTCAAGGAAACAATTGAAAGAGCCATTTGCTTTGTACCCTTTTTTTAAAAAAATAAGCAGATTTACAACATGATAAAAAGCCCATTTTAAAAAGATCACGGCTCCATACCCCTAGAATTTTAGGTTTTCCTTTCGTTTGTTCGTTT
>JAAZMP010000152.1 GCA_012798755.1 Bacillota bacterium | reverse complement strand
TATCAGGGGAAGGCAGAGCCTGTCTTCCAGGACTTCTTCCACTTTGCGGCCTATCGCTTTTTCGGCCGTGATACCGGTTAGCATCTCTGCTGAATTATTAAAAGCCTTTATCCTGCCCTTTGAATCCGTGGCAATCAACCCGTTGCCCATATTTTTGAGGATATTTTCCAGGTAGCGCTTTACTTCGAGCACTTCCTGGTATAGTTGTGCATTTTTAAGCGAAATAGCAAACTGATAGCTTAGAGTGGTAAGCAGATTTACATCATCCCGGGAATAAGGTTCACCGGATATTTTAAAACCAAGCGAAAAAAGGGCCTCCAGTTTCCCCTCTACGATAATAGGAACAATAGCTTCAGCATAAAGTTTTTCCATTTCTATAGCCAGAAGTTCATGCTCTTTTGTTTTTAGTTCTTTTAAATCTGTGAGTAACAGGGCATCCGGTTTCCGTTGAAAATAAGCCAAAAGGGGGTTTCCGGGGCCAAGCGGTTCAATATCCCCGGGGAAAGAAAAAGGCTTAATACTTTTTTTGGCTGCGGCGGTAAAAGAGCCATCATGGTCCTTCAAGAAAAAAACGCCCTGTTCAAGATAGATAGTACTTACTACCTTGTTCACCAGAAATGAGATAAGCTCATCTCTTTGCAGTATGGAAATCATAGCCTTGCCGGCATCAATTAAAGTGTGATAGTAATCATAGGCGCCACGGTAAAAAAAATGATCCACCAGCTGCCGGCATTTATCCTTTAACGGCTGGAAAAAAACAGCAACCAGGATCACCAGCAGAAAAGTAAAAGGATAAATGTTGGATTCCAGGTGTATTCGAAAGTTTTTCATCACTAACATTAAAATAATATAAGCACTGGCCAAAAGAACAACTGCCAGGGCATAGGCCATGATTTTGCGCATAGCCATGCGTATATCCATCAGTCTGTACCTCACGATGGCGTAGGAAATAGAAAAAATCATAACAAAAGTAAAAACCGGGCCAAAAGAACGCAAATCAATGGCCCTTACGCCGAGCATTGGTAAAAAAAGGTTGGACAAAACCCCCATGATAAAGGAAATAAGTATGCCCCCAATAAAAAAGCGAAGCTGATAGCGGGTAATACCCTTGGCCACACGCAATTGCCGGGCGAGATTATAAATTGCATAAATTGCCACCCCGCTAAAAAACAGGGCATACAAGGGAAACAATGGTCCATATAGCAGTTCTTTGCTTTCTACAGGAAATTGTATGCCCGAAACAATCAACGGTGTAAAGCTCAACACAGCTAATGTTAAACTGAAAACAAACATTATAATAATTTTTTTATAAGGAAACTTTTTTTCGCTCTGGAAAGCATCAACCAGGGCATACACAAGCCAGGGGGTTATTGCTGCCACAGCATGTGAGAACCTTATCCAAAATAACAAACTGCTATAGTCTTTTTTAATAGTTATAACCAGAACGGCGAAAGCCCAAAGGGATGCACTTGAAGCAAACCCTAGAAAAAGACGGTTAAGCAAAGTTTTGGGGGCTTTTTTGAAGGTCAAAATACCTAATATAAGGTTTGCCACCACTGTTAAACCCAGCAACC
>JAAZMP010000015.1 GCA_012798755.1 Bacillota bacterium | reverse complement strand
CAAAATTGTTTCCGGCCAAGCTCCATTTTCCAAGCCGGTGCTGTTTTGTGAAATATAATACAAATATAAAAGACGCCTTCGCGCCTGCTTGATACTTACTCACAAGAAGTTTCAGCCGTGGGTTACTTCATAATTACTGATGAGGACCTCATCCGTAGTTTTTTCATCACGTATTGTATGATAACTGCTGTAAGCATAGTGATTGTCGAGATGGTGGACGTTGTATTTTTTTGCCCACTTGATTAATCCCTTATTAATTTTTCCTTTGCCGGTAAAAATATTGGATAGAAGAAACCTGATCCCTTTTCGATGTAGGTTATCCAGGAATTTAAATAAGTCATGATCGTCTGAGCCTGTCCAACCGGTGTTGTACGTTGCACAAGTAATAAGATACGGAGGGTCACAATAAAAAAAGCTGTCATTTTCAAATTTTTCTATATCTAAGCTTCTGAAATCGCCGGCGCAAAAAACTGCTTTCTGTTTTTTTAATTTTCTTGTAAATAATCTTACTTTACGTTCGATATTTTTGTTAAAATCCCGTTTCCCTACCGGAAGATTAAATTTTTTTTCTTTGTTATAGCGTATTTGGTTGTTAAAAGAAAAAACTATCAAAACATAGAGAAACACTTCGTACAGGTCATCGGTATCTTTAAGGGTATTGAAATCATCCCTCAACTTCAAGTAAAAAGGGCGGTTAAATTTACTTAGGCCATTGATACTGTTGCAATCAAAATATTTATAGCCGTATTTTCTGGATTCTGATAATCCGTAACGCCTTATGACAGAAATAATTTGTTCAATGATTTCTTCTTCCTTTGTTTCATAAAAGTAGCGGTAAAGTTTTATCAGGTTTTTATCAATGTCATTGTAGATATGTCGTTTAGCGGGAACATTGATTCCAACACTGCCGCCTCCGCAAAAAAGATCAACAAAGCAGTTAATACCGGCAGGAATAAAGGGCATAATTTGATCCAATAACCTGTATTTCCCCCCTGTGTAGTTGAATGGCGATTGTATGTATTCACCCATCCCTATCAGCTACTTTACAAAGAAAAATACGTTCGACATTTTCATCGTTTTGCGACAGCCCCGCCGAAAAAGCCCTGTGGCTATGGCTATAGACCAAAACCTCTCCCTTTTTATTTAATACACGCATAATATCTTCATCGGAAATCTTGGCATTGCTCCGTTCATGCGCCTTATTTCCTGTATTGTTATAAGTTAGGACAATATAATGAGCATGGATGTTCTTTACCAAATCTTCAAAGGCTTTCGTTGCCTTTTTCGTGTTATATTTTGACTTGATGTTGCTCCTGTCCATCTTTCTGGCAATGCCATATACTTCCGGTTTATTCCAGCGGGCTACATTTTCAAGCAAATGATAGTTGTCTGCATACTGCCTGCTGTTATAGGGGGGATCCAGAAAAGCAATATCTGCCTTTATGCGATGAACAAGCCGGTTCGAATCTGTACAATAGCATTTGTTTTTCCTGGACAGACCTTTGATTTTGCGGGGAATTTTTAAGAAAAGTTCCCCGTTACGGTTCCCGTTTTTGCGGTATGCATCATAATGGCCTACCGTGTTTGCTATTCTATCCATCGCATAGATAAGCGCTGTAATAAGTATCGCCTTTTCTTTGCGGTTAACCAACTTCCGGCTACATAAATATTCTATTTGTTCACGGATAAATCCAATTTTCTTGCAGGTTTTCCGGGAAAAATAAGTATCGCCAAATGTCCTTGACATGTAGTTTTCTTCTTCAAGTTCAAAAGAATTGAATTTATCAATCAGGTGTTTAATCTTTGATTGGCTGTAACTTTGCGGGGATAGCCAGGCGAAATTTGATACATAGTTGGCATAGAGAATATCATTTGTTATCACGGTCATTGAGGGAGCAAAAGCTGCGGCGACAACACCGGTTCCGGAAAACACATCAAAAAAGGTTTTTGCGTTCGGGCACGCACAATCAATTATTTTTTTTATTTTGTTAACCAGCTTTGCTTTATTACCCAAATAACGCCGCTGGTGAATATCTATATAGCCCGGCACCTTTTCCTCCCCTTTTTATTCATGCCGCAAAATCATTTAAAAACCTGCTGAAAAAGAAAAACAGTTTCAAAGTATGAAAAGTTCATGGCTGAACGCTCTACTTTTAAAACTGCTGAAAAAGATACTTTACAATTCAAAATACAATAAGGATGCAAAGCTTGGAAACTCTGTAATGTAAGTGTTCTCGTGGTCGGAGCGGCGGGATTTGAACCCGCGGCCTCTTGGTCCCGAACCAAGCGCGCTGCCAAACTGCGCTACGCCCCGATGGATTTTTGCTTTTTGTTCGATTTCATCATAACATAACCGGAACCGAATTTCAACTATGACGGCGACTTAAAAACAAGAGTGCAAAATGGCTTTTCAAACTGAAAAGGAAACATAAGATTATAGCTTTGACAGAATATTTGCTTGATATGCTTCTATGCCTAAAAACGTGGACTTTCCGAAGGTTTCATCATAAATTGTCATATAAAGGAAAGCTGCGGGGCGTATCCTTATGGCAAAAGATACGTTATAAGGAAAAAAGAGGCCTTTTTGGCTGGCATAATCCGGAGGTATGATTATCGATGAAACTATGGCACACAATATGCTTTGTTATGTTGTTTTTTGTATTGCTTTTGGGGACAAGCCTTAATGCGGTGCTAGCCGCCGAACAGGTAACCATTGTCCTGGATAATGTTGTTGTTGAAACGGATGTGCCTGCATTTATCGACGATAACGATCGGACTATCGTTCCGGTGCGCTTTGTTTCGGAGGCTCTGGGCTACCAGGTAGGCTGGAACCAGGACAAACAGCGCGTCAGGATATCCCGTTCTGAAAAAACCATAGATCTTTATATCGCCCAAAGAACGGCGTTTGTCAATGGAGTAGAAAAGGAAATGGATACAACAGCCGTACTCAATAAAAGTCGTACCATGGTGCCCCTGCGTTTCCTGACAGAGGAGTTTGGGTTAAAAATAGAATGGACACAGGAAAACCGGACGGTCGTTATCAGTTCACCATTGCCGCCGGCATCACCCCAAGAACCTACACCGGAACTTTCACCGCAAACCGGCATCGTTACCGGCGATGTCGTAAATATTCGCTCCGGGCCGGGAATAGGCTATGATCAGTTGACCCAGGTCACTGAAGGTACTCTTTTGGTCGTTTTGGAAGAAAACAGCGCATGGTTTCGGGTAGTAGTTCCCGACGGAGGAGACGGCTGGATTTCCGGCCAGTATTTTGCTCTCCAGGATTTAGAACCT
>JAAZMP010000151.1 GCA_012798755.1 Bacillota bacterium | reverse complement strand
TTTGATACCTATGTTCCGCTGACCTGGCCCGAAGAAGAAACCGTCCAACAGAAATTGGCCGAGGAACTGCCCCCACAGGAGGTGAAAGAGATGACAGAAATTCTTACCTCATACCATTTACGCGGCAGGGAAGAAGGCAGGGAGGAAGGCAGAGAAGAAGGCAAATTAGCTACGCTGCAGGGTACTTTGCTAAAACTGGCCGTGCGTAAATTGGGTACCATCAGCAAAGAACTGGAAAATCAGATCCTTAAAAACACCAACATAGCCCAACTAGAAAATGCCGTTGAAAACATCTTTGATTTCAACGATGAAGAAACACTGCGCAAGGCTCTGCGCGGTAATTAAACAACTCACGTGTCAGGGATCAGCAAAAATACTTGTCTACTGTTCAAAAATAACGGTGCCTGTCGGCAACTTGTTACAGTCGAGCAATCTATCTATTTTACAAAACTGCTGAAGAACCGGATAACGTTTATGTTAAAATATTATAAAACAACGATTTGTAAATACCAAGGCATTAGAGATTTAAAATGTTCCTGTTTAACGCGGATAACACCGATCACGTTTTGTTCCAGAAGTTTATTGATTACCGGGGCGCTGGCATACAAGGAATTTAAAGTAACTACATCAGCATAGTAGTAATGCCAGGATTTAATTTTATCTAAAAGCCTTAAGGTTGCTGTAATTTCACCCTCGCCGGGAGCAACTCTTTCCAGACCGATTACAAGGTTGGGAGGTCTGCCAACATAGCTGGCACCGACAAAGTTTTCATGCATCTGGATCACCTTGGTTCCGTCTTCTTTGGTATGTTCCGTTTTCCTACAACAGTTGCAACTACGTTGTTTAGATTCCGTACGGGAACGATACCTAAAATGCCGTCAAAAAATATTATTGAATAAAGGATTGAAAATGAAAAAAGTTGCAAATGTGTTAATCGTTATCGGCATGTTAGTCTTTTTTTATCCTTTGTTGGATCG
Source organism: Bacillota bacterium (assembly GCA_012798755.1). Classification (GTDB taxonomy): domain Bacteria; phylum Bacillota; class Dethiobacteria; order DTU022; family UBA8154; genus UBA9862. Next base: position 45,099 of record JAAZMP010000151.1, on the reverse strand, counting down.
TGCCTTTACCTGGTACTGGCAACAAAGGATTTTTAATGAATGGAAAGAAAGCCTGGCTATGGAAGACCTTTCCCCTGATGAAAGTGATCATGTTTCAACCGAAATTGCTGAAGAACCAACGGAGGATGTGGATCTTTCGGATTCCTTTTTGGGTTTAGATATAATTCCTTTGGGGATTTTGGAAATAGAGAAGATCGATCTTAAGATCCCAGTTTTAAAAGGGGCAAATTTGGCCAACCTTAAAATCGGAGCCGGGCTTTTGGAAGATACAGCTATGATAGGTGCCCCCGGCAACACCGTGCTGACGGCACACCGCAGCTATACATACGGGCGTTTTTTCAACCGCCTCGATGAAATTGATATTGGTGATGAAATCATCATTACCACGCAGGAAAAAATTTATCGTTATGTGGTCTATAATAAAGTGATCGTGAAACCGGCTAAAATCCCTATGAATGCAGAAGATATGGAGAAAGACATTCTTACACTGGTGACATGTCACCCCATACGCGTTGCTACTCATAGACTGGTCGTTCAAGCCACGGTTGAACAAGAGGCTGTAATCTGAAATAAAACTTCGATATGTTAACATCAAAAGGCCTGGTAAATTAACCTCACTGTACAGGCATTACCCCTGCCTTCCATTTCGTCAAAAGAAAGTTGCTTGTCGTCTTCGTATGCAGAACAAACCAAAACTAAATGACATTAAAATTTGCAAATTAGAATCAATTTCTGACAATACTGCTGGCAATACTGTTCGCATTACTTGCTTTCTATAGTATACTTGATATAAGCAATTAAATCATAAAACCAGTTAGATTTAGGAAAATTGAGGATGAGAGGAAGGAAATTTGATGTTCTAAGGGAAGGGGAATTTTTTAATGGATGCTGTAAAAAAGGATGCAAAATGTGTTGTAATCCTGGGGGATGGAATGCCCGACTACCCCATTGCTGAACTGGGGGGAAAAACGCCGCTTGCCTATGCCCGTACTCCCAACATGGATAAGCTGGTCAGAAGGGGTGAGATGGGTACCGTTAGAACCGTACCAATGGGGATGCTACCGGGAAGTGATGTGGCCAATCTTTCTATTTTGGGCTACGATCCACAAAGGTATTATACGGGACGTGCTCCAATTGAAGCTGTGGCCATGGGGGTTGAGCTGGCCGAAGAAGATGTTGCCTTTCGTTGCAATCTTGTAACTTTGTCCAATGAAAAGGTTTATGAATATAAAAATATGCTTGATTACAGCGCCGGCGAGATCAGCACGGCTGAAGCGCAGGAGATTATGAAAGATGTAGGTGATAGACTGGGAAACATTGTTTTCAATTATTACCCTGGTGTCAGCTATCGCCACCTGATGGTCTGGCGAGGCGGTCCCGAACCTGATGCTTTTAAGCTCACGCCACCGCATGATATTACGGGGGAGGAGATTGCTGTCTTTCTGCCGCAGGGGGAAAATGCAGAGGTGCTGCAGGGAATTATGGAAGAAAGCAGCACATTTTTGCCCGATCATCCTGTCAATAAGAAACGGGCTGCCCTGGATCTGCCGGTGGCTAATTCGCTCTGGTTTTGGGGGGAGGGGAAAAAGCCTCGGCTGGATAGTTTTGCGGGAAAATACGGGTTGGAAGGGGCGGTTATCTCTGCCGTGGATCTGATCAAAGGCCTGGGCCTTCTGGCTGGATTGGAGGCGGTAGATGTCCCCGGTGCTACGGGGAACATTAATACTGATTTCCGGGGAAAAGCACAAAAAGCCCTGGAAAAGCTCCGGGAAGGCTTGGATTTTATTTTTGTTCATGTGGAGGCGCCCGACGAAGCCGGGCATCATGGTGACTTACAGGCGAAAATAAAGGCTATCGAAGAAATCGATGAAAAAGTGGTGGGAGAGGTAATGCGTGGGCTGGATGAATTTGCTGACTATAGGTTGCTGGTTTTGGCGGATCATCCCACGCCTTTAATTTTGCGCACGCATACGGAAGAACCCGTGCCTTTTTGTATGTATAACAAAGGGGAGGGGCTGGGGGAAAGTCTTAGCAATAGGTATGGCGAATTCAGCGAAAATTATGTCGCCGGAGGTATTTACATCGAAAAAGGCCACACTTTAATGGGCCGCTTTCTTGGACGGTAGGTTTCTTAGGTACTGCTCGGCTTGAAAAGAAAGTGTTTGAAAGTGTTAGAAATATTTTAAGGGGAGTATGGTTATGGGTTTACGGCTTGTTTTGGGGAGGGCCGGAAGCGGCAAAAGCGATCTTTGCCTGCGGGAAATTGCGGCGGAGATAGCAAGGCGGCCGGACGGTTGCCCCCTTGTCTACATAGTTCCGGAACAGGCTACCTTCCAGGCAGAATATGCTCTGGCCACCTCGCATGGGCTGGAGGGGATGATGCGTGCCCAGGTGTTGAGTTTCCGTCGCCTGGCCTGGAGGGTGATGCAAGAAACCGGGGGAGGGAAGCTGCTTTTTATTGATGACACCGGTAAAGGCATGGTTTTGCGCAAAATCTTGGAAAAATGCCGGAGCAAGCTCAAGGTTTTCCGGTATGCCGAGGAGCAAGTAGGGGCGCTGGACAATCTTGTGCGGCTGCATAATGAACTAAAGCGAGCCTGCCTCGATGTTTCCCAGCTTAAGGATGCTTTCCGGAAACATGTGGAAGAAGAGGATGGCCTGCCTTCTTTATTTAAAGAAAAATTGGGCGATTTGATCCTCATTATGGAGGAGGCGGAAAAGGAACTGTCCGGGCACTACTTAGACGCCGAGGATTACCTGAATCTGCTGACTTTGTTGTTGCCGGAATCTTCTACCTTAAAAGGGGCCGAAATCTGGGTAGACGGTTTTTATGGTTTCACGATCCAGGAGTACCAGGTGTTGGAGGAACTTTTTAACTTTTGCAGCCGTGTCACTGTTACTATCTGCTTGGATAGGGATTGCCTTCCCGGGGAGAAGGTGGATGAGCTGGATCCTTTTTACCCGGCAGCTATAACCTGCCAAAGATTACAGCAGCGGGCCAGGGCGCGGAAAATCCCGGTGGAAAAAATATTTCTGGAAAGAGACACCTCTTCTCGTTTTGCGGCCAACCCTGACCTGGTTCACCTGGAAAAAAATTTGCAAAGTTACCCCCTTAAACCCTTTGGGTGCAGGGTGGAGGCGTTGCGGCTGGCGGCGGCGCCCAACCGGCGCTGTGAGGTGGAATCCCTGGCCCGGGAAATAATTGCTTTGGTAAGAGATGAGGATTGCCGCTGGCGGGATATGGTCGTGATTGCCTGCAGTCCGGATGACTATCGGGATATTATCTCCACTGTCTTTTCCGATTACCGGATTCCTTTTTTCCACGATCGGAAACGTGGTGTTATACATCATCCGCTGGTGGAATTTATCCGTTCGGCCATGGAGGTGGTAAACCATAATTGGCGTTATGAGGCTGTTTTTCGTTGCATTAAGACAGAATTTCTTTTTCCCTTAGAACGGGGAGAGGAGGATAACGCAAAATGGCGGGAATGGGCCGACAGGCTGGAAAATTATGTCCTTGCCTATGGCATCCGGGGTGCTGCAGCCTGGCAACGGGAGGAACCTTGGGAATACCGGCGTAGGGATACCTTGGAGGAACAGGATCATGAAGGGGACAAACCTTCGGCAAGTGAAAAGGCTTTTCTCGATAAGATTAACGAAATGAGAGCAATGGTGAGCACACCGCTGGCAGATTTTCAGGAAAATTTTCGGGTGGCTAAAACAGCCCGGGAGAAAACAGCGGCCCTTTACGGGCTATTGGCTCAGATAGATGTTGCCGGGCGCCTAGAATTTTGGAGCAAACTGGCCCAAAAAGACGGCAATCCGGAAAAAGTCCGGGAACATCGGCAGGTTTATAAGGGAATTGTAGAACTGATGGACCAGCTGGTGGAACTTATGGGTGAAGAGACACTTTCGATGAAACTTTTTGCCGGCATTGTGGAGGCTGGGTTGGAGGCTTTGCGTTTGAGCCTTGTCCCGCCTTCGCTGGATCAGGTTTTTGTCGGCGACGTGGATAGGAGCAGGCCCGATGCAGCCCGGTATGTTTTTCTTTTAGGGGTAAACGATGGGGCTTTGCCCTCACGTCCCAGAGAAGACGGTATTTTTTCCGAAGAAGAGCGGGAGGCCTTGAACGATTGGGGGCTAGAAATGGCCCCGGGGAGTCGGCGGCGCTTGCTAGATGAACAGTTCCTTACATACATGGTGTTGACCCGTGCTTCCCAGGGCCTGCGGGTAAGCTATTCCCTGGCCGATGAGGATGGCAGAGCGCTTGTTCCTTCGTTGCTTGTTACTCATCTAAAAGAATTGTTTCCTTCCTTGCAGGAGGAACTGCTCACGGCTGAACCGGAGTTTGCAGAAGATGAAAAGCAAAAAGAACAAGAAAAAGAGGAGCATTTTTTGCAGTATATATCTCATCCCCGAAGAACCCTTTCCCATCTTGCTGTACAGCTAGGCCGCTGGAAAAAGGGAGAAAAAATCCCCCCTTTTTGGTGGGAAGTTTACAATTGGTATGCCCGGGATAAAACATTTCGGCAATTGGCTGGCCTGCTTTTAGGGGGGATTTTTTACGAAAACCGCGAAAGCCCGCTGGCGGCTGAAACAAGCCTGCAAATTTATGGAAAAACATTGAGGGCAAGTGTTTCCCGGTTGGAAGAATTCCGGAAATGCCCCTTTGCTCACTTTCTCTCCTATGGTTTACGCCTTAAGGAAAGGCAGATTTACCGCTTGGATTTGCCGGATATCGGACGCTTTTTCCATGCGGCCTTGCGCAATTTTGCGGTGACCCTTCAGAAAAAAGGACTGGATTGGGGAAAATTGGATGAAGAAAGCTGTTTGCAGTTGGCCGTTTCAGAAGTAGAACGCCTGGTACCAAGGTTGCAAAAAGAGATCCTTTTAAGTTCCAACCGCAACCGCTATCTTGCTGAAAAATTTAAAGAGACAGTGAGCCAGACCGCTTTAATCTTGGGGGAACAGGCCCGGCACAGTAAATTTAGGCCCGCGGGATTGGAGCTTGCCTTCGGCCCGGGAAGGGGGCTGCCTGGTATTGTCTTTGAATTGGAGGGTGGCTTTAAGGTGGAATTGATCGGGCGTATTGATCGGGTGGATCTGGCGCGGGACAGCAGGGGACAGGCCTACCTGCGGGTGATCGATTACAAATCCGGAAAAGCCAAGCTTTCGCTGCCGGAGGTTTTTTATGGCCTGACGCTGCAGTTGCTGGTTTACCTGGATGTTGTGTCAGCCCGGGCTCCGGCATGGCTAAAAGAAGCGGTTCTGCCCGCTGGCGCACTTTATTTTCGTGTCCATACCCCACTGATAAGCAACCGTGAACCTTGGACGATGGAGGAAGTTGAACAAAAGATACGCAAGGAATATAAAATGGCCGGGTTGGTGCTGGAAGATTTAGATGTAGTGCGCTTGATGGACAGCAGCTTGCAAAAGGGGTATTCAGAGATAATTCCCGTAGCACTCAAGGCCAAAGGCGGATTTTACGCGAATTCCGCCACAATAACTGCTGAAAAACTGAGGCTTTTGTTTGCGCATATGCGCCAGCTGATCAAAGATGCCGCTAAAACCATAATTTCAGGGGAGGTAGGGATCAGCCCTTATCGCCTGGCCAAAAACATAGCTTGTACATATTGTCCCTATAAGGCGATCTGCCAGTTTGATATCTCCCTGAAGGGAAATAGGTACCGCCTGTTAAAAAAATTAGTAAAAGAAGAAGTCTGGCAACTTCTTGGGGAAAGCCAGGGTACAGAAGGAGGAACCGGCGATGACACACGGTAAACCGTTTGAAATTCCGCCTAAACCAGAAGGCAGTATCTGGACGGAAGAACAGTGGCGGGCTATTGCTTTCCGGGGCGAAAACGCCCTGGTGACAGCCGGTGCCGGTTCGGGAAAAACCAGGGTGCTGGTGGAACGTGTACTGCAAATGATCAGTGATGAGGATGCCCCCGTAGACATAGATCGGCTCTTGGTTGTTACTTTCACCAACGCCGCTGCAGCGGAAATGAAACAACGCATCGGTGTGGCTTTGGAGAAGGCTATTAAAGAAAAGCCGTATCTTACTCATTTGCGACGCCAGCTGCTGTTACTTAACAAGGCTTCGATAAGCACCGTCCATTCTTTTTGCCTGGAAGTAATTAAAAACTATTATTACCTGCAGGATTTGAATCCTTCTTTTAGGGTTCTGGATGAAACAGAGGCCGAACTTTTGCGACAGGAGGTTTTGGAAGAAGTTCTGGAGGAATATTATGATAATGAAGAGGCGGAAAGCCCCTTTTACCGCCTGGTGGATATTTATAGCAGTGATCGTGGAGACAACCCTTTACAGTTGCTGGTGCGGCGACTTTATGATTTTTCCAGGAGCCATACCCAACCTGCTGCCTGGTTGCAAAAAAATGTGGATGCCTTCCGCATCGAGGATGTCGCCGAATTGGAGCAAAACCCTTGGGTACAGGAACTGCTGTGGAAATGCGGCCTGCGGTTGGAAAGTATCATGGGGCAGCTGCAGGAGGCCGTGAAAATTGCCCAAATGCCCCGGGGTCCGGCACCTTACGAAGAAAGTCTGCGTGCGTCCCTTGAAACAGTTAAAGAAATAAGAGAAATTTACTATTCCAATTCGTGGCAGGATTTGTTTATGGCCTTGCAGGAGCCCGTTTTCGGTAGATTTTCTTCCTGCACCGGCGATCTATATGATCCTCTTTTAAAAAATCAGGCAACTAAAATGCGGGATAATTGTAAGGCAGAACTAAAAAAGATTAAGGAAGAACTTTTTCAGCGGCCTTTGGACGAACAGCTGGAAGATTTGAAACGGCTGGTTCCTTTGCTGGAGGCCCTTGTGGATCTCGTTCTTTCTTTTGGGGAACGTTACCGCGAGGCGAAAAGTGAAAAGGGATTTGCCGATTTTTCTGACTTGGAACACTATGCCCTCCAGATTTTGAGCCAGCCTGATACTGCGCCGGATTCTCTGCAGCCTTCAGAGGCTGCTTTGGAGTACAGAAAGAAATTTGCCGGGGTATTGGTAGATGAGTATCAGGACATAAACCTGGTGCAGGAGGCGATATTGAACCTTGTTTCCCGGCCGGGACCAGGGGGGAACCTTTTCATGGTTGGGGATGTCAAGCAGAGTATTTATCGTTTTCGCCTAGCTGAACCGGAACTTTTTTTGCGCAAAATGCGTAATTTTACAGAAAGGTTTACTGCCGGAGAATGCATTGCCCTTACGCGCAATTTTCGCAGCCGCAGCGAGATCCTGGCCGGGGTGAATTTTCTTTTCAACCAGATTATGGATGAAAAAATTGGAGAAATAGAATATGACCAAAAAGCCCGTTTATATTATGGGGCTTCCTATCCGCCTGTCCCGGAGGAGGAAAAAAACCCCTTCGCCGTGGAGGCTGTTTTTATATCGGCTGAAGGTGAAGACAATGATGACGATGCTACGCTTTACACCCAGCCGGAAGTTGTAGAAGAACTAGAAATGGCCAGTCTGGAAGGGCGTCTGCTGGCCAAAAAAATCAAGGAACTTTTGGGGGAAGATGGAAATGAGCCATTATTTGTCTTAGATCGCGAGACGGAAAAACAGCGCCCTGTAAGGTACCGCGATATGGTTATTCTGCTGCGATCGACTCCAAACTTGGCCGTGCCCATTTTGGAGGAGCTGCGTCTTGCTGGGATACCGGCCTACGCAGAACTGGGGACGGGCTACTTCGAGGCTATAGAGGTAGAAGTGATGCTTTCCCTGCTGCAGATTATCGACAATTCTTTCCAAGAAATTCCTTTGGTCGCGGTGCTACGTTCACCGTTGGTGGGGCTAAGTGCCGAAGAATTAGCACAGGTGCGCACGGCCGCCCCGGGGGTAAATTATTATGAAGCCTTGCAGCATTACTGTGCTGATGCTGAAACAAGTAATAATCCAATAAGGAAAAAACTGCAGTCTTTTTTGCAAGATCTACGCAGATGGCAGGATCAGGCCCGGCAGGGTTCCCTGGCTGATCTGATCTGGCAGATCTACAGCGATACGGGTTATTATGACTTAGTAGGAGGCATGCCGGGAGGAAACCAGAGGCAGGCCAATCTAAGGGCTCTATACGATCGCGCTCGCCAGTATGAGGCTGCCTCTTTACGGGGGCTGTTTCGTTTCTTACGCTTCATCGAAAAACTTAAAGAAAGAGGCGGTGACCTGGAGGCGGCGCGGGCACTCGGCGAACAGGAAAATGTGGTGCGTATCATTACCGTGCATAAAAGTAAAGGCCTGGAATTTCCCGTGGTCTTTGTAGCTGGGTTGGCCAAAAAATTTAATTTTCGTGATATGCAGCAAAATTTTTTACTGCATAAGGAACTGGGTTTTGGACCGAAATTTGTGGACACCGAATTACGCCTGGTCTATCCCACTTTACCCTGGTTTGCTTTGGAAAGCCGTCTTTTACAAGAAATGTTGGCCGAGGAGATGCGTGTTCTTTATGTAGCCCTAACGCGGGCAAAAGAAAAACTAATCTTGGTTGCTTCAGTAAAAGATATGGGCAAAAAAGTACTCGATTGGGAGGCCTTTTCCCGGAGTGAACAGTGGCTATTACCATCTTACTACCGTGCCGGGGTCAGGAATTTTTTGGACTGGATCGGGCCGGCATTACTGCGGCATCCCCAGGCTGCCGTGCTACATGAACTTCAGGCAGAAAAAGGGCAGAATCGGTATCTAAAAGAGAAAGAGTCTTCTTCATGGAATATACAGGTTCTTTATCCCCAGGATATTATTGGCAGCACTGATACTGCACAGGAAGAAGGTCCAAAGAGAAGGTGGCAGGAAAATGTTTTGCATCTGAAACCTGTCCCGTTGAGTACGAAATGGGCGGAAGAGGTTTCCCGCCGTCTTTCCTGGCGCTATCCTTACCCGGCTGCGCAAGATCATTTTGCTAAAATGTCCGTTACCGAATTAGGCAAACTATTGTCAGCCGGTTTGGCCGGTGAGGATGCTACAGAGGCCCCTTGGTTTAAAACACCGGTTTTGTTGAGCATGCAAGGTGTGCGCCCCCGTTTTCTGGGGAAAGGCGGTCTTACCCCTGCAGAAAGGGGGACGGCCTATCATACCGTTATGCAGCACCTTGAATTTGGCCCTTCCTTAGACGAGAGAAATGTGGTAGAACAACTGGAGGATATGGTGGTGCGTGAACTTTTGACGGAAGAAGAAAAGATGGCCATAGATCCCAAAGCCATAGTTGGCTTTTTCCAAACTGCGCTGGGACAGCAGGTTTGCACTTCCCCGCGGGTTGAACGGGAAATCCCTTTTAGCATGATTTTGCCCGCAAAAGAGGTCTACCCGGACTGGCCTGAAAGCGCCGGCACCCAGGCGGGTAACTCAGGCGATAATCCGGCGGACAACCCAGGTGATAACCAGGCAGACGATTTAGGCAACCCGGCAGACAACATAAACTGTAACCGGGAAGGTAGTTTAGGCAGCAACTTGGATGATGGCATGGATTTTTACCCTGATATTTGTCCGGGTGACGAACGTGTCCTGATCCAGGGAGTGATCGACTGCCTGGTATGGGACGATGATGGGATGTTGATTATCGACTACAAGACAGATAACACCACCGGATTAGAAATAGAAACCCTCAAAAACCGCTACCGCCAACAGCTGGAGCTCTACTCCCATGCCGTAAAAAAACTCCGGAAAGCAAAAGTCAAAGGCAAATACTTGTACTTTTTCGACCGCCGCCAGGTATTAGAACTAAAATAACGGAAATGACAAAGGAGGGGACACTTCCCCGCGCGTGCCAGGGGGAGTGCCAAGAAAAAACGCAGTAAATTCCTAGCCATGTTTGTTCTCCAGGAAAATAAAAACAGGTCAATTTTTGTTATTTTGAACGAAACGAAAAATTTTGGGGTCTCGCTCAAAACAACACAGAAGGACCGTCCCCTTGTGTACCTGTGTACTCGGCAGGTGGGGATGTTTTATGATATAATTTTGTGGAGAATGTTTTTTGTAAGGAGGCAAGATTAAACTATGCGTTATGAAGGTGCTATTTACCGTCCTCCCAGCGAGGCTGGCAGTCTGATATTGCAGGCCACAATTGGTTGTTCTCATAACCGCTGCACCTTTTGTATTTCTTTTAAGACTAAAAAATACCGGGAAAGGGAATTGGAAGAGATATTCCAAGATATTAAGTCCGCCTCCCGCTATGCAAAAGGAGTATACAGGGTATTCCTGGCTGACGGTGATGCTATGTCTATGGGTACAGAAAAGCTACTGGCAGTGTTGGATAAGCTTTATGAAACCTTTCCTCTTTTGGAGAGGGTCGGTGTTTTTGCTAATGCCCAGAATTTTTTAGATAAATCTATGGAAGAGCTCCGGCAATTAAAAGAAGCAGGGCTTGGCATTGTTTACATGGGTGTGGAGACGGGAAATGAAGAATTGTTGTCTTGGATTCGCAAGGGTGTCAGCAGGGCCGAAATGATTAAAGCGGGGCAAAAGGGCCGGGAGGCCGGGTTTGTTCTTTCTGTTACTGCCATAAACGGGCTGGGCGGGTATGAAAAGATGGCTGAACATGCTCACGATACGGCCACACTTTTAAATGAAATTGATCCCGAATACTTAGGATTGTTGACATTGATGGTTTGTGAAGGAACCCCTATAGCCAGGCAGGTAGAAAGAAAGTTATTCCAGGTTCCGGAACCGTTTGATATGCTCAAAGAGATTGAAATGATGCTCGAACCTTTGGAACTAAGCAACTGCATTTTTCGCTGCAACCATGCTTCCAATTATCTTCCCCTAAAAGGGACGCTTCCGCAAGATAAGCAAAGGTTGTTGGAGTCATTGCGCTCTGTAACCCGCAGCGGGGATACACGCCGCATACGCCCGGAATTTTTACGCGGTCTTTAACAGTGGCAGTGCCAAAAATGCTTCTTGCCGGGCACTATAGGCACTGTAATAGTTGGAAATTTATGGGGGGGTACATAATTTGCGCCCCCCTTTTTTAGGCCTGGACCAAATCTGCAGGTGGGGCTGTACAAAAACTTGCAAATTTCTCGCTTGGTATAAGGTTTTTTGTTCAAGCAGAGTGGGGAGCTAAAAATTTTATCAAGGAAGAACCTGTTCAGTGGGCTCTTTTGCTTTACCGGGACAGCAGCCCATGTTACCCTTTACACTGTGATTTTTCATGCTGTCTGGCGTTTCTCAAAATGGACACGCACAAAATTTCCCTTTTCTCCATACACTTATACAGTGATCATTTTTTAATGGTTAAAGGATGGAGGAAGGGTATGTTTACTGTATTGGCAACGGCAGCTTTGGTTTTAAGGGGCATCATGCTTCTTGTTTCCTATATTACCAATGATTCTTTTCCGCAGCCTCTGAAGCCCAAGGAAGAAAAACATTTTTTGTTTTTATTGAGCCAGGGAGATGGGAATGCCAGACAAATCCTTATCGAGCACAACCTGCGATTGGTAGCGCATGTGATTAAAAAATTTGAAAACATAGGTGAAACTAAAGAAGATCTCATTTCCATAGGGACTATCGGTCTTATTAAGGCTATTAATACCTTTGATAGCTCCAAAGGGGCAAGGTTGGCAACTTACGCTGCTAAATGTATAGAAAATGAAATTTTGATGCATATTAGGGCCAGCAAAAAAATAAGGCGGGAGGTTTCTATACACGATCCTATTGGTGTCGATAAAGATGGAAATGAAATCACCCTGGAAAATGTTTTGTGCGGCAATTCTGATGAAGTGTTGGATGAGGTGGAGTTGATCCTCCTCGATGAAAAGCTAAAAAAGGTGATTAGAAAATTAAAAGACAGGGAACGCAAAGTTTTGCTGATGCGCTATGGCTTGGGAGGTAAGAAAAGATATACCCAAAGGGAAATTGCCGGCCAATTGGGTATTTCCCGGTCCTACGTTTCCAGGATTGAAAAGAAAACATTAAACAAAATTGCTGAGGAATTTCATAAGGAAGGCTACCATAATTGAATCAATTGTTGTTAGAAACTGCTTTTGCATGTATACTTATTATTAAAGAGTATGGTGGCTTTTTTATTTTACTATTTTAATCCTGCCACCGTGGTAAGGCGGGGGAAAAAAAGATGTGGAAGTATCTGTGCCCTAAACAATATGTAGAAGGCATTCACGAGATAAATTTACAGTGGCTCGAAAGTAAGGGAATTAAAGGCCTTATACTGGATCTCGATAATACTTTAGTGCCCTGGAATGAATGTACCGTTTTTCCGGAGATTGAAGAATGGATCGAAGAAATCAAGGAAATAGGTTTCAGGGCCTGTATCGTTTCTAATAACAATTCTCAGCGTGGCCGGGATCTTTCAGAGCTTTTCGATTTTCCGGCATTTTGGAAGGCAGTTAAACCTCGCCGCCGGGCTTTCCGCAAGGCACTTGATTTAATGGGGGTTAAACCCTCACAAGCAGCTGTTGTTGGGGATCAGGTTTTTACCGATGTCCTGGGAGGCAATCGTTTAGGACTATATACTATTCTGGTGCAACCCTTGAGCCGCCGGGAATTTTTGGGGACGATGTATGTGAGAAAAGTGGAAAGGCTGGTCCTGCGCGGTTTAAGGCGCAGGGGGTATTTGAAGTAAGGCAATTATTCAAAATAGAATGTGAGATTTATCTCCCCCGCTTGTTTGCGGGAAAAGGAAATTTCAGTAAGATCGAGCCCTGTTATGGCGGGTTCTTTTTTTTTAATGTCTTCCCAGGCCAGGCGCACGGCCTTGAGCAGTCCGATAGTGCTTTTGGGGTTTTTTTCTTTTAAAAAATATGGTTCCAACTTTCGGGTTATTGTAACTTTATTCAGAACCGTCATTTTTTACGCTCCTGTATTTAATTTATACCAGGGTATGCTATATTTTTTATTATGGCCAATTTATGTAAATATAATCGTTATAGCAGTTTTACGAACATACGTTTGATATAGTTATTATATGTTACTGACATGTCAGAGTCAATAATTTGTAGCAAAGATCTATATTTTCATTTGTAGGAAAAAACAAAAAAGGGTTTTGTCCTTTTATGTGGAATAAATGGTTTGTTTGACCATTTTTTCGTGCGCATTTTAAGGGTATGTTTTTTGATGTTTTTTGATGTTTTTTGTCGGAATTTTTCAAGAAGGGGTAAAATAGTGCATTTAAGGGAAAGTTTTATTTTCTTAGTTGTTTTTTTGTCCGGAATTATTGCCGGTAATTTTATAAGGACAATCGCATCCGTTTATCGACAGGGAATATCGTTCCGTAAATTGTTTGAGGCAGGGGAGATCTTTTCCTTTTTAAGCAAAATAAAAAAAACGGGGTTTCGCTTGCGCTGTTTTCCATTGGTAGAGCTTGCTTCCGCCGTTGTTTTTACAACATGCTACTGTTTTTTTGGTTTTACACCTAACTTTTTTAAATATGTAGTCGTGCTGGGACTGCTGCTTGTTATTTCGGTTATAGATTTTAGAGCCGGGATTATCCCCAACCGTTTTCTTCTTGGCCTTTTTGCATGGCTTTTTTTGTGGCAGTTAATTGATCCCTATCTCCCTTTGGAATCTGTGATGGTAGGGTTTTTGGCCGGAGGAGCTCTTTTCTATGTCATTGCTTTATTAAGCAGGGGTGGCATGGGTGGGGGCGATATCAAGTTAATGGCGGTGCTGGGTTTTGCTGTGGGGTGGCCCTATGTACTAGTTGTTTTTTTAATCTCCTTTATTCTGGGGGCGGTGGCAGGGGCACTGCTGCTCTTGTCCGGAAGGAAAACTTTGAAGGATTCTCTGGCTTTTGCTCCTTTTCTTTCTTTGGGGTTTTTTTTAGTAAATTTTTGGGGTGTGGAAATTTGGGAGTGGTATGCATTCTTCTGGTAAGGAGGAATTTTGTTATTGGAAACCGGTGATCTTGAAAAAACACATAAAACGCCCGGGAATGCCGTGGACTTGTTTCCTTCCCCAAGCGAACCCGGGGTGCCCGCAGATACGTTTTCTGTGCTGCAAATGGTGGATTCCCTGATCGATACTGCTGTGAACAGGGATGCCAGTGATATCCATCTGGAACCTCGGGAAAAAGGGTTGCGGGTGCGCTTGCGCATCGATGGGGTGTTAAGGGATCTTGCGTTTTATTCCCCGGAGGTGATGCAATTGATTGTTTCCCGCCTAAAAATTCTAGCCGGTATGGATATTGCTGAACGCAGGCTTCCGCAGGATGGAAATATTCAGGTACAAGCAGGTGAGAAAAGTATAAATATTCGTCTTTCCACTTTGCCTACCATTTACGGGGAAAAATTGGTACTGCGCTTACTGAGTTCTGATAAAATCATCATGCCCCTTGAACAACTGGGCTTTAGTGAAAAAAACTACAAGCGTTACCGCGAATTTTTAACTAATGCTCACGGCATGATTCTGGCAGTCGGGCCTACCGGATGCGGCAAGACTACTACGCTCTACTCCACTCTTCATGCGATCAATAGCCCCGATAAAAATATCATTACAGTGGAAGATCCCGTTGAATACAGGCTGGACGGCATTAACCAGGTCCAGGTTAATACTAAAATAAACTTCACTTTTGCCCGGACTTTGCGCACGATTTTGCGTCAGGATCCTAACATTATTATGGTTGGAGAAATTCGTGATGGGGAGACGGCGGAAATTGCTACAAGGGCTGCCCTTACCGGCCATCTTTTGTTTTCAACGCTGCATACCAATGATGCTCCCAGGGCTATAACCCGGTTGCTGGATATGGGGGTAGAACGCTATATGCTGACTTCATCTTTGGTGGGTGTCCTTGCCCAGCGCCTGATCCGGCTTAATTGCAGGGATTGCCTGGAAACGTATTTTCCGGGGGAACGGGAGTTGGCTTTTTATGAAGAGAAGAGTGGGGATAAGAATATTCCTTCATTTAAACGGGGTCGGGGATGCGAAAAGTGTGATTTTACCGGCTTTAAGGGGCGCACTGCCATTCACGAAGTCATGTCTTTAGACAGTGAAATGCGCAAGCTCATCATGCAGTTTGAAGATGCAGAAAAGATAAGAAATTATGCTGTTTCACAGGGGATGCAACCTATGTTACAAGACGGTCTTAACAGGGCGGCAGAAGGACTGACAACTTTAAAAGAAGTAATACGGGTGGCTTACACCATTTTTTGACAGTAAAGGGATTTATGTTCTAGGTTCGTTTAAGGGGTAAAGACAAGATGAAAGAATCATTTCTTACCAGGGAATTAAGGTTGCCTTTTGGCAAACCATATCTTAGAACCAGGGATCTCATGATTTTTTGCCGTTATTTTGCCACGTTGATCGAAGCCGGTATTATGTTGCATAAAAGTCTGCTGCTTTTAGAAAAACAAACCGAACACAAGCTGCTGAAAGAAAGAATAAAAGATGTAGCTGCCAGAGTGGAAAGAGGATATTCCCTGACAGAATCCCTGCGGGCAAATAGCGATGTTTTCCCAGAATTTTTTATTAACATGGCAGCGGCGGGGGAGGCTGGGGGGTTTTTGGGTGATGCTCTACAAAAATTGGCCTTGTATTTTGAAAAACAGTATGAACTGGAGCAAAAAATAAGATCAGCCACAATGTATCCTAAATTTATTGCCTGTGCTGCTTTAGTTGTCGTTGTTTTTATGATCACAGCAATTCTTCCGGCTTTTGCCACGATATTTGAAAGTATGGGCATAGAAATGCCTATTTTGACAAGACTGCTTATTTCCGCAGGTAATTTGCTGGTTTTTTATTGGTATATTTTTCTTATAGTTGTTGTTGCTATTTTGATCTTTGGCAGGGGATTGTTAAAAAGTAATCGTGGCCGGTTACTTTATGACATTTTGCGCCTTCGCAATCCATTTTTCGGGACAGTTTATCGTAAAACAATTACGGCCAGGTTTTGCCGCACGCTGGGTGCACTTTTGGAAAACGGTATAGCCATGCTTCCTGCTTTGGATCTGGTTGGCAAGATCATGGAAAACAGTATCTATGAGAAAAATATCTATCAAGCCAAAGAAAAAATCATTCAGGGTTATTCCTTGGCTGCTGCTTTATCCGGTGTAAAGCTTTTCCCGTCTTTGGTTGTGGAGATGTGTAATGTAGGGGAGCAAACAGGCCACCTTGAGGAAATGCTTGTCAGAACAGCCAATTTCCTGGAAACAGAAGTTTCTCATTCCATTAATCGCCTAAGTGCCATGATTGAACCGCTTTTGATCCTTTTTATGGCTGGAATTATCATAATAATTGCTCTTTCTGTTATACTGCCCATGTTTGAAATGTACCGGATGATCTAGCAAGGAGGTTGTCTATGTTTGTCAAACCAGAGAATAACAAAGGTTTTACTTTGGTGGAGCTTCTGACGGTTGTGGCTATTATTGCCATATTGGTAGCGGTAGTGGCGCCCAATTTATTCAGGGCCATCGAAAAAAGCAAAGTAACCGCTGTCGTGGCGGATTACATGAATATCAAAACTGCAACGCTGGCTTACTACAGCGATACCGGGAATTGGCCGGTTGGCAACTCCGGTGATAATAGCGATACTGATCCCGGTTTTGTTAAGCAGAATCCGAATGTGGACAACTGGAATGGACCCTATCTTGAATCTTGGCCTGTTAAAAACCCCTGGGGAAAGAATTATGTTTTTGTAGAGGAAAACGACTTGTTTGGTCCGGCAAGATGCCTGCGTGTAGATGGTGTTCCGGAGACTGCCGCCGAGAGTTTGCAGGAACAGTTGGGCGAAACAAATGTCAAAACAAAAAAAAATGGCGTAGACTATGTATATCTCCTGATTGCTAAGGATTAGGCAGGGTCGTTCGCTATGCCTATAATGAAAGAAGAAGGGTTTAGTTTGTTGGAGGTAGTTGCCGCGGTTGCTATTTTGAGTGCCGTGATTATACCTGTTTTTTCCATGTTCGTTGGAGGCAAGCTTTCTGTCTTTTCCGGCAGGCATGAAACTGAAGCTGTGATCCTGGCCCAAGAACAAATGGAGGAGCTTAAAGGGAGAGGTTATGGGCAGCTGAGGATGCTCATGGCCGGACAAGAAAGGATCGAAACGGAAGATACTTCCGGGCCTTATGCCAGAAAGGTTGTACTGGAAGTCTTGCCCCTGGAAAAAATTACAGACTGTGAGGGTGGAGAAGTGATTTTTATACAAATCACCGTTTCCTGGAGCGATGGTAGAGGTGATCGTTCAATTACTCTTTCTTCCTTTTTGGGGGAAGGCCAGGGAAGTTTATGGGAGTGAGCTTAAAAGATAAACAGCCTTTGTTTAAGAAACCAAACTGCAGGGCGGGTTTTACCCTGTTGGAGTTGCTCCTTGCTATAACGGCCTTCAGTTTGATTTTGGGAGCTTTTTATTCTTTTTATGGTGGAGCGCTGCAGGCTTGGAAAAAGGAAACAGCAAATATGGATCTCCAGCAGAATGCCCGTATTGCTTTTTATGAGATAGTTCGTGAACTTCGTTATGCACGGAAGCTGGAGGGCTTGGATGATGAAACAATTCTACCTTTTTATAACCCCGGGGCAGGCGGCTTGCAGCAGGGGACGCAAAAAATTGTCTACGTTACCTCCAGAGGCGAAAAATGCGAATTTGCTTTTAACGCAGGCAAACGGGCCGTTACTCACAAAATCAACGGAGGGCCGCCGAATGAAGTGGCCTACAGTATCAGCAGGATCGATTTTTTCCGCTATCGGCCCCAGGGGCCACCTGGAGGGAATGGTGCGGGAACGTTTCCCATGGTTTTCGTCCGCCTGGAAGTAGGAGAAGAAGATGAAGGCGAAACATCAAAAACTATGCTTTTACAAAGCTTTGTCCGGCTGCAAAATATTGCTCCTTTTTAGTTATGATGTCGGAATATATTTTCTAACATGCCCATGGCGGCAGTGTCTACTGCGGAGGGGATAATGGATGGTTACCGAAAAATGTTTTATTATTTAAAAGACGAAAGGGGTTCGCTTCTGTATACGCTGCTTTTGTTTTCGGCGGCTCTTCTCATTTTAGGGGCAGCTTTTTTAAAGGAATCCTTTAACGAAAGGATTATCGCTAAAAATTACTTATATAAAATAAAATCGCATTATGTGGCCGAGGCCGGTATGGAGTTGGCTTTGACCCTGCTCCGGGAGGATCCGGAATACTTTTTGCGGGAGCATTTTGCCGGGCCCTATTACCTGGGTAATGGGACTGAAGAAGAGTATTTTGTTTTAGAATGGCTTGGGCCGGTAAGCTCTACCGAAAATACAGAGATTTATACGCTGGAATCGGAAGGTTATTCCAGCCTTAACCCGGAAGAAAAACCTGCAAAAACTACAATTAAAGCTTCATTGCTTATTACCTATGAAATTGAAAAAGGAAATAATAATGAGGAAGAAAACACTGAAGGGGAAAGCAGCGAAGAAGAAGGTTATGAGGAAAAAGCAACTGTAATAAAAATTACTATGATCGAACTAAGCGGCAGGTAAATTAAGGGGTTAGAACATGG
Organism: Bacillota bacterium; assembly: GCA_012798755.1. Classification (GTDB taxonomy): domain Bacteria; phylum Bacillota; class Dethiobacteria; order DTU022; family UBA8154; genus UBA9862. The sequence continues at coordinate 26,679 of JAAZMP010000151.1, read as the reverse complement.
TTTTTAAAAGGTTTTGCAAAGATAATAAAGGTTTTACCCTGATCGAAGTAATGGCGGTTGTAGCTGTTTCAGCGATTTTACTCATGATAATATGGCCAAGAGCCCCCTTGCTTTCACGCTGGAAGCTGGAAACAGCCGCACAAGATTTAGCCGGTGATTTGCGTCTGATCCGTCAGGCAGCGATAACTACCGGCAAGTCTTGTGAAATTGCTTTTTTTGTTTACACAAACAGTTACAGGAGGGAATTACCGGATAAAACCAGTCAAATCTATCTGCCGGAGGGAATTGTTTACAAAGGTGACACAAGTTTTAAAGGGGATCCGCCCTTTGTGCACTTTAACTTAATGGGCCGCCCCAGCAGTGGAGGGACGGTAATACTGAAATCCCCCACCGGTGAGAAACGTTATATCATTGTAACTCCTGTAACGGGAAGGATTAGAATTTCTAAGACACAACCCGATCATTGGTAATAACGGTAGAGGTGTCAAAATGAAAAACGAAGAATTGTTGCTTTAAAATAATTTTTTTGCAGACTTTAGCAGGATTCTTTCTCAAAAAGTGGAATTTACATGATACATCATAGCTGCAGGTGTATGCGGGTATAGTAAGTAGTAATATGCAAATTTTCAACATCTTGGTTGCATAAGGAGGAGAAAAGAGACGTTTAAAAATAGGGTAGGTATTGTCAGACAAAAAATGCAGGAAAAGGATATCCCTGCCTTCTTGGTTACACACCGGCCTAATGTTTTTTACTTGAGCGGATTTACGGGAACAAGCGGTTTTTTACTGGTGACTCTTAAGGAAGCCTTGCTTTTTACCGATTTTCGTTATCTGCAACAAGCCGGCGCGCAGGCTATTGGATTTGAAATTATAAAGGTCGGAAGTCCTGCTGGCTACTTCGGGGTGGCAGAACAGCTTGCCTCCAGGGGCCTAAAAAAATTGGCTTTGGAAGAATCTCATTTGAACCTGAGGGAATATAACATGCTTAAAGAGGCTGTTCCCGATGTGGAGCTGCTTCCTGTATATAATTTTTTGGAAGAACTAAGGGCTGTAAAAGATGAACAAGAAGTGGAACTAATAGCAAGGGCCTGCCATGTTGCTGATGAGGCTTGGCGGGATCTTTTGCCCCAAATCAAACCTGGAATGAGCGAACTGGAAGTGGCCTATGAATTGGAATATCGCCTGCGTAAAAGGGGCTCGGAAAAACTGCCGTTTGATATTATCGTAGCCTCCGGTAAACGCTCAGCCCTGCCTCATGGAGTTGCCAGTGCTAAAATAATCAAGGAAAAAGAGCTGGTTACCGTTGATTTCGGTGCAACTTACGGTGGCTACTGTTCCGACATGACTAGGACCTTTATCTTGGGAAAGCCTTCGGAAAAACAGCTGGAAATCTACAATTTAGTGCTTGAAGCCCAGAAAATAGCTTTTGGTTTGGTGGAAGCGGGGCAGCGCTGTGCCGGTGTGGATGCTGCGGTGCGGCAATATTTTCAGAAATATGGCTATGATTCTTATTTTGGTCACGGGCTGGGGCATGGTGTGGGCCTTGAGGTCCATGAACTGCCCACCCTCTCCCCGAAGGGGCAGGGTGTGTTGCGTGAAATGATGGTATTTAGCATTGAGCCCGGAATATACATAGAAAAATGGGGAGGGGTAAGGATAGAGGATCTGGTTGTACTGCACCCTGATGGATTACAGATTCTCACCAAAAGCAGCAAAGTTTTTGAGCTTTAATTGAATTTAAAATGGGGAGTGATTTGATGAATGATTTCCACCAATGATTTTCATACCGGGTTGACAATCGATTTGGATGGGGAAGTATACACAGTGGTTGAGTTTTTGCATGTTAAACCGGGGAAAGGAGCTGCCTTTGTGCGTTCGAAGTTAAAAAATCTGCGCAGTGGGGCGGTTACGGAAAACACCTTCAGAGCCGGTGAAAAGGTCCCCCGTGCTATACTCGAAAGGAAGGAAATGGAATATCTCTACAATACAGGGGAAGAATATATTTTAATGGATACGGAAAGCTATGAACAGATTTCCCTTGATCGGGAAAAGCTTGGGGATAACCTGAATTATTTAACGGAAAATATGCGTTTTGATATATTGCTTTACAAAGACGATATTATCGGTATTGAACTTCCCAACTTTGTAGAACTGAAAGTTGCTGAAACGGACCCGGGTTTTAAAGGTGATACTGCAGCCGGCGGAAACAAGCCGGCCAAACTGGAAACGGGCCTGGTTGTACAGGTTCCCCTTTTTATTAATGAAGGCGATATTCTGAAAATAGATACTCGTACCGGCGCCTATCTGGAGCGCGTTTAGCTTAAAAGAATGTACTATATTCAAAGGGGGTATTAAGAAAATGGAAGATCTGAGTTCCCGAATGGGTTATTTGAGAGGCTTGGTGGAGGGGTTAGGAATAAAAGATGATACCAAGGAAGGAAAAGTAATTGGTCAAATAGTTTCTTTTTTAGGCGATCTCGCGGACTCCGTGGAGACACTGAAAGAAGATTATGATGAGTTGTATTCCTATGTTGAGGCTATCGACGAAGATCTGACTGATCTGGAAACCGACTATGACGATGATGATGATTATGAAGATGAATATTATGCCGATGATGGTTACAGCGACGAAGACGAAGATTACGATATTAGTTTTACGGTGGAATGCCCGGAGTGCCGCCAGGAAGTAGTGATTGATGAAGATATCCTTGAAGATGAAGAATCTTTGGAGGTGCTTTGCCCAAACTGCGGGCGGGTGGTTTTTATAAATGATGAAGAATGGGAAGAAGAATTCGAGGAACTCACTGGGGAAGATGATAAAAAGGAAATATGATTTGAGATATGATTTCTTGTGATCTAATTATGAATGTCAAATTTGCATATTAGCATGGAGTTGCTGCTCCCGGTTACATTTGGAACCGGGAGCTTTTTTTTAAAATAAGTAAGGTTGTCTGCATAAAAAGGGTATGTTTGAAATACTTATTTCTAAGGAGGAGATGTCCCGGAGATCATTTCTTGTGATGGAGGGTGAAGCTACCTGTGCCCAATACAGCCGGTAATATAATAAAACAAATTTCCCCTTTGCTGGCTCCGAAAGTTCGTTTTATTGTCGAAAATCTACCAAATGAGCTTTTGGTTAAAACAGAAGAAATTCGTTTGAGGCATTCCAGGCCTTTAATTATTATCTGGTCTGGGGGAGAATCCTACCTTGGACCAAAGGGGCCCGTGGTTGCGCCCCGGGATGCTTATATGGTCAGCGACGAAGATTTGGTAAAAACGCTGGAGCTTATCAGTAGCTACTCTCTTTATGCTTATGAGGAAGAATTGAAACAGGGGTACCTGACCATTCCGGGTGGCCATCGTGTTGGATTGGCGGGGAGGGCGGTGGTCGAAGGAGGGCGGATTAAAGTTTTGCGGGATATAAGTTCTTTTAATTTCCGGGTGGCGCGCCAGGTTAAGGGTGCCGGAGAAAAAGTGTTGGCTTTCATTTTTGACCGACGTTCGGGGCGTATCCTGCACTCCCTGGTTATTTCGCCTCCCCAGGGCGGCAAAACAACGTTGCTTAGGGATCTGGCGCGGCTTATTAGCGAAGGGGCGGGTATTTTGGGCCAGGCCGGGAAAAAGGTGGGAATAGTAGATGAACGCTCTGAAATAGCCGGTTGCTACCAGGGAGTCCCCCAGCTCGATGTGGGTTTTAGGACAGATGTGCTTGATGCCTGTCCCAAGGCCGAAGGCATCATGCTCATGTTGCGTTCTCTTTCACCGCAGGTTATCATCACGGATGAGATCGGGCGCGGGGATGATGTCAAGGCCATCGAAGAAGCCATCCATGCCGGCGTATCGGTAATCGCTTCGGCTCACGGTTCCAGTCTGGAGGAAATCTGCCAGCGGCCTATAATGGGAGGACTGCTGCAAAAAAATTATTTTGAAAGGCTGATATTTCTCAGCAATAGACGTGGACCGGGGACGTTGGAAATGATTATTGAAGGAGAGAAGGGGCTGCCTTTGTATTCTTTACGCCATGGGGGAGAGTAGGTTTAAAATGTACTTTAAATTGTTGGGAGCTTCCTTGATCGTGTTTGCTGCTTATACTTATGGCTATAACATTTCTTCTATGTACCAGAAGCGCGTTTTGCAGCTTAAGGAGCTGTTGTTGGCTTTGGAAATGTTGCTTGCTGAAGTGAACTACGGCCTTACCCCCCTGCCCCGTGCTTTTATAAATGTGGGCAAAAAATTAAAAAAACCCGTAGGAACGGTTTTTTCCGAAGCTGCAACATTGATGCTGAAAAGCAAAGGGTTAAGTGCGCAGGAGTGTTGGAAAAAAGCTTTGGAAAGAAATTGCGATGCTTTGCAGCTTTCAAGAAATGGTATGGAATTGGTAGACAGGCTTGGCTTGGTGTGGGGCCAGTGCGATAAAAGCGGACAGCTTAAACAAATTGCCTTAATCCAAGAATTACTGAGACAGGCCCTGGAGGAGGCAGAAAACGAATACCATAAAAATGATAAGATATGGAAATATTTGGGGTTGCTGGGTGGGTTGACGATGGTGATTTTTCTTCTTTAGAGCATTATTGAAGCTAACAAGACGGTGACGGTGTTGTCTTTATGTTTAGGAAAGGAGCAGCAAAATGAACACCTTGAGGGTAGATCTCCTTTTTCAGATTGCTGGGATCGGGATCTTTATCTCTGTCCTTAATATTGTCCTTAAACAGGCAGACAAGGAAGAACAAGCCCAGATGCTGACGCTGGTTGGTGTAGTAATTGTTCTTTTGCTGGTGCTGCAGTTGGTGGGGGATCTTTTTAACAACATCCGTGACATTTTCAATTTCTGACTTTTTTTCGGAGCAGGTGTTCATTTTATGGAAATAGCCCAGGTTGTAGGATTTGGTGTTATTGCCGCTGTCATAATTATTTTTATCCGCCAAAGCCGGCCGGATATTGCACAGCTGCTTTCTATAGCAGTAGGTATTATTATCGTTGTCTACCTTTTGGGATACCTGAAATTGATAGTAGATGTGATTACGGATCTGGCCTTGGAGGCGGAGATTAGTACTGTTTTCTTAAGAACCCTTCTGAGGGTTATTGGAGTGGCTTATCTCGCCGAATTTGGTGCGCAGATATGTCGGGATACTGGTGAGGGGAGCATTGCCGCCAAAATAGAGTTTGCCGGAAAACTTATCATTTTAGTAATGGCTGTTCCTATCCTTGTGGCTGTCCTGGAGGAAATTGTAAAGTTTATTCCATAAAAGGGGTGTGGCGGAGGTGTTGAAATACATTTTTGCAGCTAGAGCTGTTCTGGTTTTAGGGTTGGCCATTCTGTTTTTAATGCTGCTGTTTTACCCGGCTGCTGCACAAGAGGAATCCGGGCACACCGGCTTCATTCCGGAAATAGCCGCCGATGAAAAAATCTCCTCCTTGGAGGGATGGGAGCAGGTGGAAGACTATTGGCATGAGCTGGAAACGGAGGTCGGGGAATTTTTACCGGCCTGGGATATCAAGGATGTCTGGAAAAGGGATGAGGATGGAATAGCTCCCGGTGCCAGCGAAATCTTGAAAGGTCTTTTCCGGTATCTGTTCAGAGAGGTAATGTCAAACTTTGGGTTGCTGGGGCATTTGATCTTACTGGCGGTAGCTGCAGCCTTGTTAAAGAGCTTGCAGGGCGCATTTGGCAGCGAAGAGGTGGCCAGGTTAACGGAGGCGGTCGCTTTTTTTATTCTGCTGGGACTGGCCCTGAAAAGTTTCAGCGTAGCTTTGGAGATAGGCAGAAGCACGGTTGATAGCATGGTGAACTTTATGCTGGCCCTTCTTCCGGTGTTGATTACTTTACTGGCTTCTATGGGGCATATTACTTCGGCCGGTTTGTTCCATCCTTTTATCATTTTCTCTGTCAACCTGATCGCTTCGCTGGCACGCAATATTTTATTTCCCCTCATATTTTTTGCCACCATACTTTATCTCGTAAATCATTTCTCGCCGCATTTAAAAATAAACCGGCTGGCGGATCTTTTCAAAGATTTCACCATTTGGGGTTTAGGTTTAATGTTGACAGTTTTTGTGGGTTTTATGACAGTCCAGGGAGTGGCGGGAGGCATGGGGGATGCTCTTTCCTTAAGGACGGTAAAGTTTGTGACGGGGACCTTTGTCCCGGTTGTAGGGAAAATGTTGGCGGATTCAGTGGAAACGGTGCTGGGTTACTCATTATTGCTCAAAAACAGTGCCACTGTTGTCGGCCTGGTTATGTTTTCCTTAATAATTGCCTTTCCTTTGCTTAAGCTTCTTTCGCTTGTTGTCGTCTATAAAGTGTCCGGTGCCCTGATCCAGCCTTTGGGTGAGACAACTTTGGGGGAGGCTTTGTATACCATGGGTAACTGCCTGGTGATGGTGTTCGCTGTTGTAGCCACGGTGGCACTGGCTTTTTTTATCGGCATCGCTATTATTGTGGGTGTAAGTAACGCCACCGTTATGTTGCGTTAGGCATGTTTTTTCGGAAAGGTGAATATTGTAATGGAAATGATCGGCAGCCTGATCCGTTATATTGTCATTATTATATTTGTGAGCACACTTCTGGAGATGTTGTTGCCCCAGGGTGTTTTCCGCCGTTACCTGCGTATGTTGGTGGGGATTTTGTTGATATTGACACTGCTTACGCCGCTGCAAAGGATCATGCATATTGCACCCTATTGGGATGTGCCTACTTTTATGGGTTCAACAGATAAAACAGAGCTAAGCGATATCCTGCAAAATGGAAAAGAGATGTACAAAGGCAATATGAACTTGGTCTTGCAAGAGTACCGGTACAGAATTTTTTCCATGCTGGAAAATGAATTAGCGAGCGAATTTGGGCAAAAGCTGCTTCGCTTAGAGGTATCAATGGAGGAAAATCCTGAAAGCAGGGATTTTGGCACTTTGGAAAATGTTTACGCCGAAGTGCAAGGGGAATACGAGGAGGACGGTGTTAAAGAAGATAAAAAAATAGAAGAGATAAAAATTACTGTGGAAATACCCGATCGGCAGGAAAACGCTTCCGAAGCAGAAGCCGGAGGCGCCGGGGGAGAACCTGCTGAAATAGGGGGGGTTGCTCCGGGAAGCCAAAGTACAACAATCAGAGTGGGCAGCAGTGAAAAGGAACTAAGAATGAATAGGTTTATTGCTGGCTATTTTCAGCTTCCCTCCGAAAAAGTTGAGGTCAAAATCTTGCCCTGAGGAGTGAAAAGCGTGTCTGACGGTAAAGATAAAAATCATTTGTTTGGATTTATCAAAGACGTCTGGAAGGGGGTTGGGAGGGGGAGCAAGAAAAGAAGCTATTTGCTTTTAGCTTTGCTGTTTTTGGGAATGGTATTGATGTTCGCCGGTTCTTTTTTCGCACCACAAAAGAAATTATCTTCCGAAGATATAAGCTTTGATGATAATGATCGGGTAATAACGGTTGCTGATAATATGTATGAAGAAACTTTGACCTTGGCACTAAAAAATGTCTTGGAAAACATAAGGGGAATAAGTAAGGTACAGGTTTTTATAAATTTTGCCAACACCGAGGAATCATTTTATGCCAAAACTAACGAAGAAAGTAACCGTCAGACGACAGAGCAGGATCGTGAAGGGGGAACAAGGGAAATTACAGAGATGGACAGCAAAGAGGATTATGTATTGTTACGGGAGGCAGGTGGCGGCGAAAAAGCGCTGCTTCTAAGCAAAAACAGGCCCAGGGTTAATGGAATTTTGGTGGTGGCCGGAGGTGTGGAAAATAGTCTGCTGCATTTAAAGGTAGTGCGTGCTATCCAGAGTGTGTTGGATTTACCTGTTCATAGAATCGCTGTTCTTCCTTTAAGTGAAAAGAAAAACAAGTGAAGAAGCGGGGTGAAAAAGCTAATGAACAGAAAAACAATTTGGATTCTGAGTATTATTTTAGTGGCGGCGGCAATCTATTATTTTATTGGCGGTGTGGAAAAAGAAATGAGCCGGATCGAGGTGGTTCCGGATGGAGAAGTCCTTCAGCCCATATTTTCCGGGGAACTATCCGACATTGAGGAATGGCGGTTTGATGCCGTCCAAGATTTTTTTATCGAATACCGGCTGGAAAGGGATCGCATCCGGGGGCAGGAAAAAGAGATGCTCAATGATATGATCGACAATCCTCAGGTTGGCCCGGAGGCACGTGCCGAGGCAGAGAAACAGCTTTTGAATCTGGTTGATCTTATGGAGAAAGAGCTCATCGTTGAGAATATGTTGATAGCACAAGGGTACAATGATGCTCTTTTGTTTACGCGCAAAGGAGTGGCTACGGCCATGGTTGATACCGATGAACTAAAAGAAGAAGATTTTTTAAGGATAGCTGAAATAGTGGCATCCGTTGCCGGAGTCTCCAGAGAACAAGTTCAGGTAATACAGCACCGTTGAAGCCGTAATACTAAGTGTTAGTTAAGAATCTTAAGGATTGTTACCATTTTTGAAAAATGACAAAGCATCCTAAAGTAGCATCCTGCAAGTATGCCATTGTTTTTTTAACGGAAGGTTTTCCGGGTTAAAAAAATCTTTTCAGGGGATTTATGGTAAATAATAGGCTTATGCTTTGCCGTGGGTGGATTTTCGTTCCATATTGTTTGAGCAGTCTGTTTGTGTTATAATATCAAGCGGTGTTTATGAGCTTGTTTACAGGTGAAAGGAGTTTATAACAGATGGATTTGATTAAACATGTAGAAAGAGAATATCTTAAGGAGCAAATTCCCGCCTTTTCTCCCGGCGATACGGTGCGAATCCATTTTAAGGTTGTTGAAGGTAGCAGGGAAAGGACTCAGATCTTTGAAGGGGTGGTTATCAAACGCAGGGGAAGCGGCTTGAACGAAAGTTTCAGCGTGCGTCGCATTTCCTATGGAGTGGGAGTGGAAAGAACTTTTCCGCTGCATTCTCCTAAAATCGGAAAAATAGAAATCATACGCAAAGGTCGTGTCAGGCGTGCTAAGCTTTACTACTTAAGGAAACTTAGGGGAAGGGCGGCCAGGATTAAAGAAGCCAAGCGCTAGCCTGAGCAGAAGTGGTTTTTTCGCCATGCTGTACCAAAAGGAGTTGGAGCCGTGGAAAACGATTGCGCCGTGGAACAAGACAAAGGTAAAGCGCTAAAAAGAGAAATAAATGAGTGGATAAGATCCATTCTTCTGGCTGTGGTCCTTGCAATCATTATCAGGCTTTTCTTCTTTCAGGTGACTATTGTCGAAGGCAAATCTATGTACCCCACCATCGATAACCATGAGCGATTGATTGTGAACAAAGCTGTATTTTATCTTAAACAGCCTGAAAAAGGCGATATAATCGTTTTTAATTTTTCGGCACGCCGGGACTTTATTAAAAGAGTTGTCGCCCTGGAAGGGGATGAGGTAAAGATTGTAAACGGGCTGCTGTATGTTAACAACTTACCTGTTGAAGAATCTTATATTTGCAGCAACAATGTGATGGATTTCGGGCCGGTACTTATTCCTGCGGGCCATGCTTTTGTTTTAGGTGATAACAGAAGCGATAGCATGGACAGCAGGGATCCGGCTGTAGGTTTCATTTCACTGAAACGAATAAAAGGTAAAGCGCTGCTCGTTTTCTGGCCGCCGTATAACATGAGGTTGCTTTAAACCCTTGTAATTGATAAGATTGATTTGCAGTAACACTGTACAAAGGTTCGGTGAATGCATGGAAAAAAGTTGGTACCCCGGTCTTATGGCCAGAGAAGAAAGAAGGCTCAAAGAAAATATAAAGTATATAGATCTCGTTTTAGAGGTTCTCGATGCCCGTCTTCCTATGACAAGCAGGAACTACAGGTTGCAAAAGCTTTTGGGGAGTAAAAAAAGGCTTGTTATTTTAAATAAAGCTGATTTGGCGGAAATAAATCTTACGGGCCGCTGGCTGGAAATACTGGCCAGGGAAAAATGGCCCGTTTTAGCTTTTAATGCCCGCAAAATGTCGGGGTTGAATAGATTGGAAAAACTGATGGTCCAAAACAAACCTCGCAATTTACAGTACCGCCGTTCTTCAAGATTAATGGTAGTGGGCATACCTAATGTGGGCAAATCCACTATCATCAACCGCCTGGTGCGCAGGTTTGCCGTACGAACGGGCGAAAGAGCAGGAATAACCAGGGGATCGCAATGGATCAGATTAAGGGATGGATGGGAAATGTTAGATACTCCCGGTTTTTTACCCCCTTACATAAAAAGCAATGTAAATGCCAAGGCACTTGCCGCAATTGGCTGCATAGACTTTAAGGTTGTTGATGAGGAACGAACGGCAAAATGGCTTCTGAAAAAAATTATTGCCCGGAGGAAATTTTCCTCCTTGGCCAAATACTATTCTTTGTCTGAAGAAGATGCAAATAAAAATCCTGCCAAACTGCTTGATGAAATAGGAGTATCCCGGGGTTGTTTTAAAAAAGGTGGCCGGGTGGATCGAACGAAAGCGGCGCAGCTATTGCTCCGGGATTTCAGGAGGGGGGAGTTGGGCCGTTTGAGCCTGGAAAAGCCCGAAGATTATGAAGAAACTTGATTTTTCTTCCCGGAAAGTGGCGGAAATCAAAGATTGCCTGGACTTACAAAAAGAACTATCCTCTGCAGAACTTTCTGCCTTAAGAAGCGACAGCAGAAAAGGTGTAAAAAGGCTGCTTACAGGTTTCTTAAAACGCAGGGAAAAGGAAATACAAAAGGAAAAAAGGCTACATAAAATGCTCCTGCCGGAGAAAGCTGCCCGTAAAAAAGGTTTTAAGCTTGTTGCCGGGGTAGATGAGGCCGGAAGGGGCCCCCTAGCTGGGCCGGTGGTGGCTGCAGCTGTCATTCTTGGTGCGGAAGAAGCAAGCTATTGGGGGGAAATAAATGATTCCAAAAAGCTTGCGCCTACCCTAAGGGAAAAGCTTTATGATAAAATTACCACAGCTGCCAGATCCTTTGCTGTTGGTGTTGTAAGTGCTGATGTGATCGATCGGATTAACATCTATCAAGCATCCCTGGAGGCAATGAACCTCTCAGTACGACAGCTTCGGCCGCAGCCGAATTTTCTTTTTAGCGACGGCTTTAGCGTTCCTGGGTTAACTATTCCCCAAAAACCCCTTAAGGGCGGTGATGCCCTCTGTCTTTCCATTGCTGCTGCCTCAATTGTGGCCAAAGTTACCAGGGATAGGATCATGGAAAATTATGATAAAATCTATCCGGGGTATGGGTTTGCCAAGCATAAAGGTTATCCTACGCCGGAGCACAAGGCGGCAATTAAAGCCCTGGGTTTTTCCCCGCTTCATCGCCGAACTTTTAAATATGATTAAAGGAAAGAGGATTATGACTTTAAATAGAAACACCCCGGGCTATAAAAAGAAATTGGGTGCATTGGGAGAAAAAATTGCCCGGGAACATTTACAAAAAGTGAAGAGTTTTAAAATTGTTGCTAAGAACTATACCTGCCCTCTTGGAGAGATAGATATTGTGGCTCTCGACAAAAAAACGACTGTTTTTGTGGAAGTTCGTTCTGTAAGCCTTCCTTTTGCCGGTTTGGCTGAAGAATCCATCGGTTTTCGCAAGCAGAAAAAATTAAGGCAACTGGCTTCTTATTATTTGAAGGAAAAAGGGTTAAATGGTTATTTGACACGTTTTGACGTTGTGATCCTGCTTTTTGATTTAGATAATTTAGCCGTAAAAGAAATAAAACATATAAAAAACGCTTTTTGAGGAGAGGAAAAATGCTTTCCAAGGTTAAAACCTGTGCCTTGATAGGGGTGGAAGGATTTGATGTTTTTGTAGAAACGGATATAGCAGGGGGGCTGCCAAATTTTAACATCGTTGGGCTGCCTGCTCCCTCTGTTAAGGAGGCCCGGGAAAGGGTGCGGGCTGCTATTAAAAACAGCGGCTTCCATTTTCCGTCGCAACGTATCACTGTAAATCTTGCCCCGGCGGATTTAAGAAAAGATGGTTCAGCCTTTGATCTTCCTATTGCTGCTGGTATTCTGGCTGCAACGGGACAGATTCCTCCTGATTCCCTTGGTGGTAAAGTGTTTGTCGGTGAACTATCTTTAAATGGAGAAACAAGGGAGATTCCCGGGGTAATGGCCATAGCAGCTTTTTTGAAGGAGCGCGGCGAAAGCGGCAAAGCTTTACAGTTAATTTTACCCCGCGGCAACGCCGTGGAGGCTGCATTGCCTGGCGGTATAGCGGTAAGAGGTGTGTCTAACCTCTTGGAACTGGCAGCCTACCTGAAAGGTGAACTTACCTTGGAGGATCCCGAAGCAGACCTGGACTATATCCTTGCAGGCGAAAGGAAAAACAGTCAGCCTGATTTTAAAGAGGTAAAAGGCCAGTTGGTTGCCAAAAGGGGTTTAGAGGTTGCCGCTGCCGGTGGCCACAATATCTTGCTTACCGGTCCGCCGGGAACAGGGAAAACAATGCTGGCGCGCAGGATTCCTTCAATATTGCCTTCTATGACCCTGGAAGAAAAACTGGAGGTTACAAAAGTACACAGCGTTGCCGGCCTGCTGCCCAAAGATAAACCCTTACTTAACCAAAGGCCGTTTCGCTCCCCGCATCATTCTGCTACTCCGGCCGGGATATTCGGCGGTGGTAGAAACCCCCGGCCCGGGGAGGTAAGCCTGGCCCACCTTGGGGTGCTTTTCATGGACGAATTTCCGGAGTATTCACGCGAAGTTCTCGAGGGTTTAAGACAGCCGCTGGAAGACGGAGAAATGGTTATCACCAGAGCAGAGATAGCGGTTCGCTATCCTTCCCGTTTCATGCTTGTGGCCTCAAGAAACCCCTGCCCTTGTGGTTATTTCGGACATCCGCGACATATGTGCCGCTGTTCTGAGGCGCAGATAAGGCGCTACCGTATCAAATCCTCGGGGCCTTTGATGGATCGGATTGATCTGCATGTAGAGGTACCTTCTTTGGAATACAATGATTTGGAAAGCGGTCAAAAAGGTGAGAGCTCTGCCCGGATCAGGGAAAGGGTAGAAACGGCGAGGGGCCTGCAGCGGGAAAGATTTAAAGGTACCGCTATTGACTGCAATGCCTCTATGTCTCACCGCCACCTGCAGGAATATTGCCCTCTGGGTAAGGAAGCAAAAAACTTGCTGCGTCGGGCCTTTGATTCACTGGGCCTCTCCATGCGGGCACACGATCGTATTATCAAAGTTGCCCGCACCATCGCTGATCTGGAGGGTAAAAAGAATATTGAAACTCCCCATATCGCCGAAGCTATTCAATATCGCAGTGAGGATCGCAAGTTTTGATATCTTTCATGATCAAAAAACATGGAGATACAAATGTTTTAGAAAATGATTTTTAAATGATATGATATGCTGGGATGAACTGGGTGTGCTATTCCCCATAATCCAATAATTCTATGGTTTACTCTAAAATTTACGTAATTTTTTGCTTACTATGATGCATCATAGTAAGCAGTGTATTTAATATGTTAAATTACGGCATCAGCCGTTTTCCATAAAAGGGGGTCTTTTAAAATAAGTGTTTGAATCTGCTTGCCGAATTATCCGCATCTTGAAAGAATATGGTCATGAGGCTTTTATCGTTGGCGGAGCTGTCCGCGATATTTGTTTAAAAAAGGAACCTGAAGATTATGATATAGTTACAACTGCAAGTCCCGTTAAAATCCGAGAAATTGCTGTGGAAAACGGCTGGAAAGTGTATGATGTCGGGAAATCTTTCCAAGTGACCATGATTATTATTGATGGGAAACCTTTTGAAATTGCCACGGCCCGTGCAACATCCTGCATCGAAAAGAACACTCGCTTGGGCAGCCTCCGTCTTCCTGCATGCATAAAGGAGAATTTGTCACAGCGGGATTTTACTATTAACGCCATGGCCATGGGATTGGACGGGGAAATCCTAGATCCCTTTGGTGGAAAAAAGGATCTGGCATCCGGGTTGATCAGGATGGTAGGCGATGTCAGGGAACGTATCAAAGAAGATGCCCTGCGTATGTTTCGTGTAGGGCGTTTTATTGCTCGCTATGGATTCAAAGCGGATGACCAAATATATAATGCCATTCCTAATTTCCTGCAAAATGTAAAAGAACTTTCTGTGGAACGTATCAGATGTGAAATAGAAAAAATCCTGCTGGCACCGAAAGCCCGTCTTGGGCTTGAATTTTTAGTTCAAACGGGGTTGGCTGATACTGTCTGCCGGCATCGCCGTAACGGAATCGATAGACCGGTCAAAGTGCTACCGGAACTGGCACGTCTTGTAGGTGTGCCACAAAATGTGCGCTATCATCGTTTCGATGTATGGGTGCATACCTTGGAGACTGTATCCGGTGTGCCTGCAAGTCTGACTTTGCGCTGGGCCGCTTTGTTGCATGATATAGCCAAAGGTTTGCCCGGCATTCGCGGTTTAAACAAGCGCGGCGAGATATCTGATCACGGTCACGACAAGGCCGGTGCCAAGATTGCAGGGGATATCCTGGCTCGCCTACGGGTAGCAACACCGGTTAGGAAAAGGGTGGTATGGCTTGTCAGAAACCATATGATTGCTTTCCCCCACGAGAAAAATGCAGCTAAATGGTTGAAAAAGATAGCAAAGCACTTTTCTTCGCAAGAACAACTTTCAGAAGCAGTATTACAGCTGATGGCACTGCGTCGTGCGGATGTTGCTGCTAAAGGGTATTCTTCTGTTTCTCAAGTGCTTCAAAAACTTGTAGGTAGGCAGGAAGCACTTGAAAAAGCATTGGAAACAATCCCCTTTTACCCGGAAGGACTGAATATAAGCGGCGGTAGGGTTGCTGCTGTTTTGGGTGAGGGTCCGCAAGTGGGCAAATTCATGTCCGATCTTTTGGATAGGGTAATTGCCGGGCGGATTCCCAACTGTGAACAAAACCTATTTGATGCCCTTGCCCGCAGGGCAAAACGTGTGAAACATTTAGCAAACGGGGAAGATCTCCGGTTTCGCACTACAAAACGCTGGTAAATATGACAGGGGGACAATCAAATCTGACAGGGGGACGGTTCTCTGACACCAAGTTTTTCAGAGCGTTTTGCTGTTTCCGTGAAAACGTTTTTACCCTGACAATCATGCGCCCACGGCGGCGGTATTGGTATGTTAGCTGTTGGGACGGGTGACTTAGATATGACAACAGCTTTGGGTGAAGGCCGTTTTATCTTAGATGCCGAAAGTTGTAAGTGTATTGCCGGCGCGGGCATTGGTAAGGGGATGTTATTATTTAAAGGTGTCAAAGAACCGTCCCCCTGTCAGATTTTGAAGAGGAGGTTTGGATTAAATGGGTGACAATCTAACAAGGAAAATAATAGCTGCGCATTTAGTTGCGGGTGATATGACTGCCGGAAGCGAAATTGCTATCAGGGTAGATCAGACTTTGACGCAGGATGCTACCGGCACTATGGCTTATCTGCAGTTTGAAGCGATGGGTATTCCTCAAGTTAAAACAGAACTTTCTGTTTCGTATGTGGATCACAATACGTTACAAACAGGTTTTGAAAATGCAGATGATCACCTTTTTTTGCAGACTATTGCGGCTAAATACGGTATATATTTTTCACGCCCCGGTAATGGCATCTGTCATCAGGTTCATCTGGAGCGCTTTGCGGTTCCCGGAAAAACGCTTCTTGGTTCTGACAGTCATACGCCCACTGGCGGCGGTATCGGTATGTTAGCTATTGGAGCCGGCGGCTTGGATGTGGCGGTGGCTATGGGTGGCGGACCGTTTTACCTTACGATGCCAAAGGTTGTAAAGATTGAATTGGTAAATGAATTGCTACCGTGGGTTTCGGCAAAAGACGTTATCTTGGAGGTATTGCGCCGTTTAACCGTTAAAGGCGGGGTGGGCAAGGTGATCGAGTATGCGGGACCAGGGGTTGCTGCCCTTTCCGTGCCGGAACGCGCTACGATTACGAATATGGGCGCCGAACTGGGGGCAACTTCCTCGATTTTTCCCAGCGATAGTGTAACAAAAAGTTTTCTGGCTGCTCAGGGCCGAGAAGAACAATGGACAGAGCTTCTTCCCGATGAGGATGCCATTTACGATGAAGAGGTGCTGATTGATTTGGCTGCCCTTGAACCGATGGTGGCCTGCCCCTCCAGCCCGGATGCGGTTAAAACTGTCCGGGAGATAGACGAAATTAAGGTAAATCAAGTAGCCATTGGCAGCTGCACGAATTCCTCCTACACCGATCTGATGCAGGTTGCCGGGATCCTGCGGGGAAAAAAAGTCCATGATCATGTAAGTTTGGTAATTTCCCCTGGTTCCAGGCAGGTTTTGGAAATGTTAGCCAGAAACGGTGCCCTGGCAGATCTTATTGCGGCGGGGGCACGTATTTTGGAATCTGCCTGTGGGCCCTGTATTGGTATGGGACAGGCGCCTCCGTCGGGTGCTGTTTCCGTAAGGACTTTTAACCGCAATTTCCCCGGACGCTCCGGCACTGTTGATGCCAAAGTGTACCTGGCCGGTCCGGAAACAGCGGCAGCGGCGGCCCTTACCGGCAGGCTCATCGATCCAAGAAAACTTGGCGAATACAACAAAATAAAATTGCCCCCGAAATTTTTAATTGATGATGGGATGATCATTTTCCCCCCGGAGAAACAAGAGGCGGTAGATGTTTTGCGGGGGCCCAATATCAATGTGCTTCCTATCAATCAAGAACTACCCGATGAGGTTTCGGCTGAGGTTCTTCTTAAGGTGGGGGATAATATCACTACAGATCATATTATGCCGGCGGGGGCAAAAATACTGCCCCTGCGCTCCAATGTTCCGGCCATCAGTGAATATGTATTCAGGGACATCGACCCGGACTTTGCCATTCGTGCAAAAAAGGCCGGCCGGGGGATAGTGGTAGGCGGGCATAACTATGGCCAGGGTTCCAGCCGGGAGCATGCTGCGCTGGCTCCCATGTACCTGGGGATCAAAGCTGTGCTGGCCAAATCATTTGCCCGCATTCACCAGGCAAACCTGATTAATTTCGGTATTCTTCCCCTTACTTTTGTCGATGAAGTAGATTACGATGGTATTGAAAAGGGTGATTTATTGAAAATATCATCGTTGCGTGGCGAACTGCAGTCAGGAGATCGGCTTGCAGTGACCAATTTACGCACCGGTGGTTCTTTTACGGTTTACCATGGGCTTACCCCACGCCAAAAAGATATTGTTTTGGCCGGTGGCCTACTGAATTATACTAAAAAACAAAGTAGCTAACTTTCATAGTAAATGTATATATATAGGGTCGATTGGTGCCGGGTTTTCCCATAAAGCCTTAGTATGAAAAATATATTGCCACGCTTAACAATTGGGTTGTTTGAATTTAATTTTTTATAGCGGAATCACAACTGAATAGCAACGAAGAAATGTGGTTTTTAAAGAGTGCAGGAAATTTAAGGGGTTTCTGTGCAGCAAAAATCAACCAAAACTGTATCGTCTGTGGTGGGATAAGGGCTTCCGCCTTTGGGTTCGAGGCTAATGCTGATTTGCTGTATTTCTTGGATATTTCGTTGATGTAGGTATAGCTCACCGTTGTATCTATCTATTACCTGCAACAGCCCGCCACTTTCCTTTTTCACAAGTTTTACCAACCATACTTGATAATCGTAACGGTCGACATCCTCTAAATTTTGTACGTAGAAATACATTTCACCAAGATGGCTATTTACCCAAATGATACCTTCAACGCTGGTAAGTTGCCCTTCCTGCGGACTGATAAGATATTGCACTGTTTTTATGTCGTCTGTTAAAAAAGGCGGGGTATTTTCCGCTACGGTAGTTAGTTGCTGTTGTTTTACCGAATTCAAGGTCTCCAGGGGCTGTTTGTCCTGGAATGCCGGGGTTGCAAGCACAAACATTATTATTATAATCACGGATGCCGCACTCCAGAAGGTAGGGGAACGAAGCAGCCTCTGTTTGAATCTTCGCTGCAAGAGATATTTTTTTAACCGTTCGTAAAGGGTGGCTGGGGGTGCAACTTTCTTATTATTTTTTAATATTTCTTGCCACTCATTGTATAGCTTCCGGCACGATTCACACTTTTTTAAATGGTTCAATAGGGCCTGCGATCTTTTTGCAGACAGATTGCCCAAAAGATCATCGACGATTTCAACTTCAAACTGTTTGCATTGTGAGGGGTCCATGTCAGCACCTCCTCAAGGCTCCAGCCAGCCCGTTTGGATAAATTGTTTCCTGGCATTTTTCAAACCGTAGCGGATCCAAGATTTTACAGTACCTAGTGGGCGGCCCGTTAGCTTGGCCCAATCCTTCTGCCTTAACGATTTAAAATAAGTTGCTGTCAGTGCTTCACGTTGGGTTTGGGGCAGTTGTTTTAGCGATTCATGCAGTTTTTCTATATCAAGTTTTAACAGGACTGTTTCTGCAGTAGGATCTTTGCTACCAATATCGATCGTTGCAGGTGCATTATTTTGTCTTTGTCTTTTTTGTTTCCGTATGTGATCAATAGCCCTGCTTCTGGTTTTAACCCCTAGCCATGCTTTGATGCTTCCCCGCCTCGGATCATATTGTTCCGGACGTTGGATTACTTCCAGGAAAACATCATGGCATACATCTTCGGCTTCATTGGGATCACGGGTTATATGAAGGGCAATCTTATACACATAGGATGCATTTTGCTTATAAAGATCATCAAACCGCTGTAACGAAAATTCAGCTTTTTGTGGCCATAAACCAGACATTTTTTCACCTGCTTTGTTTAAGGCTCTAATCATTTATATATACCAATCTCAGAAAAAAATCAAACTTTTTAGATCTAATTAAGCTGTTTATACGTAGTTAATATATGAAAGGAAATCTAAACAAGGAGGAGAAACATGAACAAGAAACGCTCTTTACAGAAAAACATTGTTACGCTAACACTATTGTTGATCTTAATAGGGGGGGGTCTACTTCCTGCTATGCCGGCATCGGCAGCAAACGGCAGCGTATCGCTGTTTACAAAATATGCAGGGGTGGCTGTCACACCGGGCGAATTAGTAAATTATAATGTTGATATTATTAATAACAGCAACTCCATACAACAGGTATCGTTGCAGATAACCGAACAGCCGGAAGGTTGGGAGGCAAACCTTACTTCAGGAGGCTGGAGTATCAGTAAACTCTCGATTAAGCCCCGGGATGAGGAAAATTTCAATCTGCAGATCGAAGTGCCCCTGCAAGTAGAAAAAGGGAACTATTCCTTTGCGATCCGTGCTACAGACAGCAGTGGCGGAACTAGTGTTTTGCCTATCGCGATTGAAGTAACTGAACATGGCACCTTCAAAACAGAACTGGATGTGGATCAACCAAGTATGCAAGGCGATGCGGAGTCTACTTTTAATTACCGTCTGACTTTAAGAAACCGTACTGCCGAGGAACAGCTTTATGCTCTTTCTTCTGCTGCATCACGCGGGTGGGATGTCACCTTTGAGGTTTCTGCAAAGAAAGTTACCTCCGTAAAGGTAGAAGCCAATTCGACCCAGGATGTCAGTGTGGCTATTACACCTCCAGCTGAAATCGAAGCCGGAACTTATGTTATCCCCGTAAAAGCGCAGGCGGGTACATCTGCTGCGGAAGCTGAGTTGGAGGTTAATATTACGGGAACTTATAAAATGGAACTTACCACTCCTACCGGCAGGCTAAGTACAGATATTATCGCCGGCAGGGAAAAAATGGTTGAACTGGAGCTGTACAATACCGGTTCAGCAGAACTTAACGATATCAAACTGAGCCAAACTGCACCCGTTGACTGGGAAGTAAGGTTTGAACCGGAAAGCATAGGTTCCCTGCTACCCGGCGAATCGACAACCATGAATGCCTACATCAAGACAAGTGATAAGGCTATCGCCGGTGATTATGTCGTCAACATTAAGGCTCAAGCGCCCGAAGCATCCAGTAACGCCGACTTTCGCATAATGGTTAAGACCTCTGCTCTTTGGGGTTGGGTTGGTGTAATAATTATTGTTCTGGTAGCCGCAGGAATCTATTATCTTTTCCAACGATACGGGAGGCAATAATAGCAATGGCAAAGGAAAAAATTATTAAGTTGGATGGGTTAACCAAAAAATACGGCCAGCTAACAGCTGTAGATCAGTTGACATTATCTATTCAACGCGGCGAAATATTTGGGCTGTTGGGACCTAATGGAGCCGGAAAAACTACAACTATTTTGATGCTGTTGGGGTTATCGGAACCGACTTCAGGAAAGGCTGAGGTTTGCGGGGTTGATCCTACTTTTCAGCCTTTGTTGGTTAAAGAAAAGGTGGGTTATCTACCCGATGAAGTGGGTTTCTATGAAAATTTAAGCGGTTTGGATAATCTTCTTTACACGGCGGCGCTTAATGGTGTTGATAGCTCTGTTGCTGAAGAAAGGGCTAAACTCCTGCTTGAACAGGTGGATCTTACTTCGAGGGCTTATGATAAGGTGCAAACCTATTCCCGGGGTATGAAACAGCGTCTGGGTCTAGCAGATATACTGATCAAGGAACCGGAAGTGATTGTTTTGGACGAACCCACAAGCGGCATCGATCCTGAAGGGGTAAGGGAACTGTTGGCATTGATTAAACAACTAAGCCAGGAAAGAAATATGACTGTTTTACTGTCCTCACACCACCTTTACCAGGTGCAACAAATCTGTGACCGGGTAGGGCTTTTCGTTGAGGGAAAATTAATCGCCGTGGGCCCAATTAAAGAATTGGGTTACAATTTGTTTAAAAGCGATCCTATCCGGCTGGAGGTGGAAGTGGAACCCATCGATGAGCAGCTTATTTCCGCTATAGAAGCAAACCAATATGTGACAAGGGTCGATTACAGCCAGAAACGTTTATTGATTTCCTGTCAACAGCACATAGGTGCAGAAATTGCGGGCATTATTACAAAGCATGGTGCCCGCCTGACTCACTTAAGTCAACATGATTATGGTTTGGATGAGATTTATCATCGCTATTTTGAAGAGGGGAGATAACATGACGGCGGTTTTTAAAAAATTAAATACTGCATTTGGCCGCATTTTTTCCGATCAACAAAAAACAATTTCTTACAGATCGCAGCATCCCTTTTGGGTAATAGTTCAGAAAGAGGTAATGGACCACATCAACAGCTGGCGGTTTGTCATTTTGCTGTTGTTGATGCTGTTGACGGCTGTTGCCTCGCTGTATACGGCAATGTCCAGTCTTCAAAGCGCAATTACGGAAGATACCTCAACACCTTTTGTTTTTCTTAAACTATTTACCGCTACCGATGGTACTTTGCCCCCTTTTATTACTTTTATTAGCTTGTTGGGGCCGATTATCGGCATCGCTTTGGGCTTTGATGCCGTGAATTCAGAGCGTAACAGGGGCACTCTAAGCCGCCTACTGGCCCAACCCATCCCGCGGGATTATATCATCAATGCCAAACTTGTTGCTTCTTTATTGGTAGTTACAATTATGGTTGCAACTTTGGGTATGCTTATGATGGGTCTTGGCATATTGCTTACAGGTATACCCCCCATGCCTGAAGAATTTTGGCGGGTTTTCTTTTTTCTGCTGGTGAGCATTGTTTATATTGGCGTCTGGCTCAATTTGGCTATT
The DNA here is from genome assembly GCA_012798755.1 of Bacillota bacterium. Classification (GTDB taxonomy): domain Bacteria; phylum Bacillota; class Dethiobacteria; order DTU022; family UBA8154; genus UBA9862. The sequence goes on along the minus strand of JAAZMP010000151.1, from coordinate 5,152 downwards.
ATGTTTTCGGTTAAGTTCAAACAATCTGCCACCTCTGCCCTGTCAAGCCTTGCTGTTTGGTTATTTTTTAGTATGTTTTTTTCCATGATTATTAATGTCATCGTAGTAGCTACAATCCCCGCCCATATTGCGGGCACCGATCAAATTATCGGCTACCAAAGTTTTGTGCAAAACCTTTTGCGCATATCTCCCAGCCAGCTTTTTAGCGAGGCGACAACTACCTTGCTGGTTCCCACTGTACGAACACTTGGCCCTATTACTGTGGAACAGGCCTATGGCGCAATAGCCGGGCCCCTGCCGCTGGGACAAAGTCTATTGCTGGTCTGGTCCCAACTTACATGTCTTTTGGCAGTAGCCTTTATTATATTCGGACTGTCTTATGTGATGTTTATGAAACAAGAGGTCCGTTCTCGCTCCTGATTGTTCAAACTTACCATGAAACAGGGGGCATTTTCCTTTTGTTTATCGTCAAAATGGATTTCTGTAGTTTGGCAGTTTGCTTTCAGGCAGGCCCGGACGGAGGCCTGCCTGTATTTATTTAAACCATTACTTTGGGACTTGACAATTCTGTTTCTAAATGTTAGAATTCAAATTATAATAATGTATGAAGGGAAAAAGTTGTATGGCTGTCGTAGGGGAAAAAGTTGCAGAACTTGTTGGCATGCTTCCGATGTTTACCGGAACTTTGCTGGAAGGAATTGAAATACGGACACCCATAAAATTAAGCATCAGCGAAGAAAAGACACTAATGTTCCTTTATAAGCATGAAGGAAAATCTATGACTGCATACAGTAAAAAAGTAGGGCTTACCAGGGGATCTTTCACTGCGGTCGCTGATCGACTAGAAGATAAGGGTTTGATCGAAAGAACATCCGTGTGTGATGACAGAAGAAAAAATGCTTTAATCCTTACGAAAGAAGGCAAATCCATTGCCAAAATAATAGATCGCTGTTTTAAACAACATATTGCCTCTAAAGTGGAATTGTTGGATGCGGAAGATTTGAAAAGTCTTAAAAATGCTTTAGAAACTATAGTAAGTACTATAGACAAATTAAAATAAAGAAGGGCAGAAACCTGATGAATGGATCTCAAAAAATAAATGCCCGGCAAGACAGAACACATGTTTTGGAATCAATGCCTGTCAATAGGGCAATATGGACTCTGGCCGTTCCTACCATGACAGCTATGTTGATTCAGGTTATTTACAATATGACCGATACCTTTTTTATCGGTAAATTAAATGATCCTCATATGGTAGCCGCTATAGCTATATCTATGCCTGTTTTTATGATCATCATGGGGTTTGGAAATGTATTTGCAGTCGGTGGGGCTTCTTTAATATCCAGGTTGTTAGGAAGAGGGGAAAGGGAAGGTGCTAGTCAGGCGGGAGCAATTTCCTTTTGGTCTGCTTTGGCCGTTTGTACGGTTGTATCTATCATTGGCCTTATTTATATTGAACCTATTTTAATGTTCTGCGGTGCCAGCGAGAACACTATAGGGTTTGGAAAAAGTTATTTGGCGATCATGTTCTTAGGAAGCCCGTTTATTGGTTTAAAGATGGCACTGGCGGGGTTGTTGCGTTCCGAAGGTGCTACCAGGGAAGCGATGATCGGCATGATGGCCGGTTCTATATTGAACATAGTCCTGGATCCAGTATTTATTTTTTCATTTAAAATGGGGGTTGCCGGGGCGGCTATTGCAACTGTAATCGGCAACATTGTTGGTTTTCTATATTTGATATCGTTTTATCTAAAGAAAAAAGGCATTGTTTCTATTTCTTGGAACCACTACAGTTTTAATAAAAGAGCATATGCTGATATTTTCAAGATTGGTATACCGGCATCGGTAGGTATGATTTTAATGAGCATTGGTTTTGCTATTGCAAATGTTTTTGCGGCTGGTTTTGGGGATGATGTGGTTGCGGCCAATGGGGTAGTCATGCGGGCTACCAACATTGCCGTAATGTTGACTATGGGGTTGGCCCATGGTTGCCAGCCTCTTATGGGTTATAGTTACGGTGCTAAAAAATTTGAACGCTTGTTTGAAACGGTAAAAAGATCAATTACTATAGGTACCGTTATGTGTACTGTTTTTGCTGTTCTCTTTATAGCTTTTTCTAATTTCTGGATACAAGTATTTATAAATGACCCTACTGTTATTGGTTTTGGTGTAAAAATAATAAGACCATTGGCATTGGCTATGCCTGTTTTAGGGTTGCAAATGATACTGATGACCATGTTCCAGTCTCTTGGCAAAACGGTGGAATCCCTGGTTGTATCGCTTGGTAGGCAGGGTTTGTTTTTCATACCGGCGCTGGTTATTTTCAGTTCGCTGTGGGGATTTAATGGTTTTATATTTGCCTTGCCTTTTTCCGATATTGCTACCACCTTGCTTTCTGTATTGTTATTTTTGAATTTAAGGAAAAACCTTCTTGTCTCTTCCGAAAAAGTTACTGAAGCAACCGGTCTTATATAACTGGCAAGCCGGCTTTTTTGGTTTATAATATATCCCCGGAAAATATCCTCGGAAAGTTTGTAATATGTTCAGGCTTCATGACCTCCGATTTTAGTAGCCCGTTCAAAAAGTAGCCCACCGGGAGCAAGTGATGACAACCAAAATAAACTCGTAATACCGTAACGGCTTCTTGCAAGATCCATTGCTTTGGTCAGCGCAATTTCCTTCTCTTTTCTATTGATCAAAGAAAGCTGTGCTCCTTTAAAGTCCGTAAGATCTGAAAGGCTGATACCCAAGGCCCGAATCGGTCTGCGATCCCAGTAAGTATAAAACAGTTTCAGCGCATACGAATAGACATCCATTGTTATAGCTGTAGGCTCAAAGGTGCGAACCTGCCTGGAAAAGCCTGTGGCAAGTTCAAAATCCGCCCCCCGGCAGCACACATGCACAACCCGGCCGGCTTTTTTAATTGATCTTGCTCTCCGGCATACTTCTTCGGTGATTTCCAGCAAGACAACCTCTATTTCTTTTTTTACCCTGTAATCCCGGGGCAAAGTGATGGAATGACTTACGCTTTTGCGTATCTCTTTTGCACGGCTTGTTTCTTCAATAATAGAATAATCGATGCCCCGGGCATTAAGCCATAGAATTTCCCCGTTAATACCCCATCTGCGTTTCAAACTTTCCCTTGGGAGTACTGCCAGATGCCCTATGGTCCGGATGCCTATATTAAAAAAATTATTTTCCATGCGGGAACCTACACCAAACAAATCTTTGATTGGAAGAGGCCACGTATAAATGGCATAGTTTTTATGAGATAGGATAAAAAAGCCGTCTTTATTTTTTTTGGCAAACCGATCGCATGCCATCTTGGCTTGCAGGGGATTTTCACCAATACCAACACGACACCTGATACCGGTACTTTCCCAGACTTTTTTAATTATAAGCTTAGCCATTTCTTTGGGGTTGCCAAAAAGTTTTTCACATCCCGTCATGTCAAGAAACTGTTCGTCAATGGAATAGGGCCGGATTCTATCAGTAAATTTCTCCAAAATTTTTGTGATCTTTAAGGATGTGTCAATATAATCTTGCATATGTGGCCTGACAAAAACCAGTTGCGAAGACAGACGGGTGCATTCTCCGGCTGTCATGCCGGTTTTGACCCCGAGTGTTTTGGCTTCCCTGGTAGCGGCCAAAACTATGCCGCTCCTCTGTTTCGGATCTCCACAAACAACAACAGGTTTTCCCCGCAAAGAAGGATTTTTAGCAACCTCTACGCTGGCATAAAAAGATTCCATGTCAACAAGCATTATGATTTTGTTCACTTCGGGTGGCATCTCCTTACATACGAACTGATGTTCTATAGTGTTATTATAATAAGGTTCTTGTGCCCCAGCAATAGTTTTTAATTTTGTATTTTTTGGTAATTTTATACAGATCCCCATTTTGCCTCCTTTTGGTGGCAGAAGTGCAAAGATGAAAAATTTTGGGCAGGGTTTTATCCGTCTTGCTATTTCTCCGAAATAAGATTCCGAATAGCTGTTTATTTTGAACAGTAACTTAATAGAAATATATTTATGCGCTGGAATTAATAACGGTTTCTCAATAGTGCTAATAAAGGGTTTCTTATGAATTAATTGAATATATATCTGTAACGGGTAACAAATAGCGTTTCCAAAAACCAGTATTGGAGGGATACTATTGAAAGTACAGCTAACAATTAACGGCATTTCCCGGCAGGTTGTAGCTGATCCGAAGCTAACATTGCTAGACCTTCTTCGAGATGAGCTACACTTGACCGGCACCAAGCAGTCATGCGACCAAAAGGGCCAGTGCGGAGCCTGTACCGTGATCGTAGACGGCAAAGCGGCAAGATCGTGTTTACTAAGGGTGGCCAGACTCGACGGCGCCAAGGTTATCACGATCGAAGGACTGGGCACGCCGGATAATCCTCACCTTATCCAGGAAGCGTTTTCTCTTGCCGGCGCTATCCAGTGCGGTTTTTGCATCCCGGGCATGATTATGGCAACAAAAGCACTGCTGGATACAAACCCGGACCCTGACACGGAAGAAATCAAACATGCCCTGCGCCACAATTTATGCCGCTGTACAGGATATGTCAAGATCATCGATGCTGTAAAACTGGCCGGCCGGTTTCTTCGTGGTGAAACCTCCCCGGAGGAGATACGTCCCGATCCGGACGGGCCCAAATTAGGTGTTTCACACCCCCGTCCTTCAGCATTAGCCAAAGCCTGCGGGACTGCACAATTTGCCGCGGATATTATCATTCCGGGTGCACTTGAACTGGCAACCGTGCGTAGCCCGCATCCACATGCCCTGATTAAAAAGATCGACTATGCGACAGCCTTGGAAATGCCGGGGGTAATTGGAGTGATGACAGCAAAAGACATCAAAGGCACGAACCGCTTGAAAATGATCGTTGATGATCGCCCTATTCTTTGTGAAGACAAGGTCCGCCAAATCGGTGACCCCGTGGCAGTCGTTGCCGCACTGACCCGTGATCAAGCCCTGGCAGCAGTCGAAGCCGTAGAAGTAGAATACGAACCACTGCCGGCTTTGAACTCCCCGCAAGAAGCCATAGCCGACGAAGCGGTCCAGATCCATGATCAACCCAACCTCTGCCATACCCAGTACCAGATCAAAGGCGATGCCGAAAAAGCGCTGGCCCAGTCAGCAG
>JAAZMP010000150.1 GCA_012798755.1 Bacillota bacterium | reverse complement strand
TAAGGGAGCAGCCCCTTAAGTTTGCGGGGTGATCAGGACCGAAGGCCCGCCGAAGGGGTGGCAACCCCTAAAGAACAAGAAAGATTCATTATAAAAAAACGTGAAGCGTCTTTCTTGCCAGGCAAATTAAAAAAACCCCTGCTTAAGGGGTTATTTTCATTACTGGTGCCGAAGGTGGGACTCGAACCCACACAGGTCGAAACCCGCTTGATTTTGAGTCAAAATTATGCCCTTTTTTTGCGAAGTGCCGCAAACCCTTTAAGGACAGGCTAAAGTGCCATGTTTATTGAGTTTATGGCACCTTACCCGTTTGTTATATTTGCGTTAGTTTGCCCTGCTTTGTGCTATTTTTGGGGGCTACTTCTAGCAAACTTCTAGCAAATTAGTTTAAAAAAAATAGCTAAAGTTTATTGATAGCAGACCGCAGGGAGTCAATTTCCGGGTGAGTGTATGTGTTAGCGGTGAACCCATAATCAGAGTGCCCTGCAAGATTTTTAATAGCTAACGTATCAGCTCCGGCCTCGGCAAGCATGGTACAGAATGTGTGTCGGCATTTGTGAGGGGTAAGTCTACGAACCCCTGCCTTTTCTAATGCTGGATAATAAAATTCCTCCCTGTATCGTTTTGTTGATATTGCCTTACCGTTAAGACAAATTAGCCTTTCGCCTTGTTTATCGTGCCAGTGCTTAACGAATTTATATATTTTTTGGTGGATTGGTATCACCCTATTCTTGCCGGCATCTGTCTTGATGCCGGCCGTTATAACCCCTGCATCCATGTCCACGTTAAAGCGCTGAGTTCAAGAAGTTCAAGATAAATTCCTATATTATAAGATTATTTTTATAGACTTTTAATTATGAGCCGCAACGGGGCGGCAAAAATGAGTGATTTTGCTAAAAAACCGAAGCTCATATTTGCGTTTTAAGCGTCACTGCTGCCCGGAATCCCGGGGCGGGCAGTATGGCAATTTGGCAACACAGAAAAGGAGGTGCAGGCGCTATTGCTCACACCAGACAGGGGCAAGAAACTGCTGCCGAAAGAGCCGATTACTTATCCTGCCGCATTCTCTGCTCCGTCAGATCTGCTCTCCGGCCATTTCTGACTACGTAAAGCAAAATTAAAATATATACATTGTAGGGGTTTTAGCTTGTACTTCTTGCGTCAGGCAAAGTGCTGACTGCAAGGCTAATGCAAGGCAGACGAAAGGTGAGCGCAATGAGCAAAGTAAAAATATTAGATTTGGTGGAAAAGCATAAGTACCTTCGGGCCGGCATGATCCAGCAGGAATTTGGCTTAAAAAAGAGAACAGCACAGCACACTCTGCAAATACTGGCCGCTCAAAAGCTGTTGTACCGTTTCCGACTGGATTCGCGGGAACAGTACATCTACCATGTGGATAAAACTCGATCTGCAAAATGGCGCCACTGGTTGGCTATGAATGAATTCCATTTCGCCCTCAAAAGCCGGCTGCAGCCAGGGCAAAAGATTCTGTATTATCAGTTTGAGTATCATTATCCATACGGCCAGGCTGATGGACTTTATGTGGTGCAGACGAAGCCGGGTGGAGGGATTCTGTTCTTCCTGGAAGCTGATGACGGAGCGAATCAATTTGATAAGGTCGAGAAGTACGAAAAGTACTACATGAGCCGGCAGTGGGTCAATGAACCCTGGGCGGATCCGCTAGATAAAGGAATAGCTGCATTCCCAATGGTGGTTGTGGTGACGCCCAGGGTGAAAGAGATACAGAAGCTGGCTGCCAAAGCTGATAAGGTGCGGTGGTTAGTGTTTGGCGATCCTGTTAGTGCGGTTAAGTCTATCCTCTAGAAAGGAGCGATAAAATGGAGATCAAAAACCTTACTGTGTGTCCACGGTGTAATGCTAAGACTGACATTGTTGTGTATCTGCCTAGCTCAGGTGAAATCGCCATCGAAGTATCCTGTTCTGATGATTGCTGCAGCAGTGTCTATTGCGCTGGTTTGGGCGTTGAGAATTTCGTAGAATACGACGGGGCACAAACATAGTGTAAAATTGTTGTAGGATAAATTTAAATAAAAACAAACAAGAGATCGTCCTTTTGGTAAAATAGATTTATTCCAACCCATACCAAAGGAGCTGATCTCTTGTGAATACTATTTTACAAC
>JAAZMP010000213.1 GCA_012798755.1 Bacillota bacterium | reverse complement strand
TTATGAACCTCTCGGCATTAACCAGGGTCTGTTTTCTAATATAGTCATCAGGAACTTGATCCAAATTTGACCTGGTTATTTCTATATAATACCCAAAAACTTTGTTATAACCTATTTTCAGTGATTTTATCCCCGTCCTTTGTTTTTCCGCTGTCTCCATCTCTGCAAGCCAAGCCTTATAATCAGTACTGGCCTGGCGAAGGCGGTCTATCTCTTCACTATAACCTGGCTTAATAATACCACCTTCCCTTAACAAAAGAGGCGGTTGATCGACAATGGCCTTATCAAGAAGTTGGTATATATCACCTAGAATATCCATTTGTACAGCTATATCCTTTAAATATTCCGTTTCCTCATTTATTAACAATTCTTTAATTTGAGGAATTAAAGCCAGGGATTGCCTCAAACAAACCATATCCTTGGGATTAGCCGCACCTGCTGCAACCCTACCACCTAATCTCTCCAGGTCATATACCGGGACGAGCAATTTGCGTAAGGATTCCCGTAAAAAAATGTTTTTATTTAAGGCTTCAACACCATCTAGACGGCGGTTTATCTCCGTCAAATCCATAAGGGGTTGTTCCAACCAGCCCCTCAACATCCTAGCGCCCATGGCGGTGCAACTATGATCTAAAACCGAAAAAAGAGTTCCCTGGCGACCTCCGTCAATGATAGACTCTGTTATCTCAAGATTACGCCGGGTAACAGCATCAAGCATCATGAAGTGGCCGGTAGAATATATGTTAATATCCCTAATCTGGGCCAATTCGTGTTTCTGAGTATCATACAGGTAGGTTAGTAAAGCACCTGCGGCACAAATCATACCAGTACAATGATTTATACCAGTTACTTTCCAACGTTCGCCGTAATGCCTGTATAGTATCCTTTTAGCTCTGGAAAGCTCACAAGTTCTGGATTCAATAATAGTAACCAGAAACTCCTTATTCTCCAATCCCTTAAGTATATCTTTTCGAGGAATTAGGACTTCTTTTGGACGCAATCTTATTAGCTCATCAAATAGCGATTCGTTTGCACTTGACCCAGAGAACGAGGTGACCATAAAATGCCCAGTGGTAACATCAGTGCAAGCCATACCAATCACGTCATCAACAGGGACAACGGCTATCAAATAGTTATGTGTCTTATCCTCTAGGGCCTGTCCTGCCATGATTGTGCCCGGTGTAACCACCCTAGTCACTTCTCGCCGCACTATACCTTTTGACTCTCCGGGCAACTCCACCTGCTCACATACTGCAACCTTGTAATTTTTTTCAATCAACCTAACAAGATATGACTCTGCAGCATGATGTGGCACTCCACACATAGGAACTTTTATACCCTTTCCACCATCCCTGGCTGTTAATACAATCTCTAATTCACGAGAAGCTACCTCTGCATCTTCAAAAAACATTTCATAAAAGTCACCTAAGCGAAAAAACAAGATGGCATCCTGATAATTTTGTTTTATCTGCAAGTATTGTCGAAGCATAGGGGTATATTCCAAAAAAATCCCCTCCTGTGATAATTATAACATAAAGGGAATTTTCTCTAAAGACAACCCCGGTTTGTACAATCATACCGGGGTTGTTGAAGATAGATGTTATTAAAATATAATCAAACCAGTCTTCCTTCCAGGTGAGTTAAACTGTAACCGGTTATTTCTATGTTTACTAGTTTGCCAGTAAGGTTCTTACT
>JAAZMP010000149.1 GCA_012798755.1 Bacillota bacterium | reverse complement strand
TGTATTGGCCACAGCGGCAATTGCCATTTTGCTACGCTTTGTGAACCAATCAAAAACACGGCGGTGATTAGCGCTGGGTTCCTCCCCTCGTTTTTAAAGATATGATATTATCTAATGGACCCCGTGTATTTCTGGTGAAGTTACCCTTTATTAAACAGGGAACATCAACAATTGCAGCCCGGAAAGGAATTGTTTTTATGGATTTTCACCAGTTAAGGATTTTTATCGAGGTGGCCCGGCAGAAAAGCTTTTCCCGGGCGGCAGAAAATATTTTTCTCACCCAGCCCACGGTTAGCGCTCACATTAAAGCCTTGGAAGAAGAGGTTGGGGCTCCCCTGCTGGATCGCAGCCAGCGGGAGCTGCGGCTGACTGGCGCCGGGAAGGTTCTCTTCCGGTATGCCCGGCAACTACTGGGCATCAAGGAGAAAGCCCTCTCTGCCATCGAACAGGAATACCGCATGATCAAAGGCCGCCTGGAGATAGCCTCCAGCAGCGTTCCCGGTGCATATATCCTGCCGGGGTTGATGAAAGGCTTCGTAGAAAAATACCCCGGGGTAACCTTCGCGGTGATGCTCCGTGATACCCGGCAAGTGTATGAGAGCATCAGGGAATATACCTACGATCTGGGATTTGTGGGGGAGCCGGTACAACCCAACACGTTGGAACAGATCAGTCTGCTGAAAGACGAGCTGGTGTTGGCGGCCGCTCCGGGAACCGTTTTGCCGGGGGAAGAACCCCCGCAGGAAGATGAAGGCGGAACGGGTGACGATCTGGCAGAGGCCGGGATGCCGGTCTCCTCCCTCTACACGCTTGCTTTAAAAACCGGCACAGATCGGGAAAAGTTTCTGGAAATTCCCTTCGTCATGCGGGAACCCGGTTCTGCTACGCGCCTGGTTTTTGAGAATGCTCTTCAGAATTTTTATGGACGTAAAAAAGTGGCTTTGAACGTAGTGGCCTACCTCGAAAGCCAGGAGGCGATCAAAGAAGCTGTCAAAACTGGGCTGGGAGTAACGGTTATCTCTCGCCTGGCCGTAAACAAAGAATTGATGTTTGGATCGATAAAAGGCTACCGGCTGCCGGGTCTGCGCATGGAACGAAATTTCTACCTCATCTACCGCAAAAACCGCATCTTTTCGCCTCTTAGCCAGGCCTTCCTGAATTATTGCGTAAATAACCTTAAATTATTATAAAACAAAATTATCTAAAAAAGCTTAAACCTACGCCTGAGTGCCTATAACATGTTTGAACGTAAATTCAGGAAGGAATTTCTTATAAGCCTCGGAAGATCCCTGAATTTATCATAAAATAATATTCTTAGCTTTTTTTTAGCAGGAATTTTGATGTACAACACAGAGCATACGTATGGGTGGGGCAGGCACTTATCTATACCAAATAAAGCGGGGATGTGCTAAAATAATAGAAAAGATACTTGTTGGGGAAAAGGGCATTATTGTACTGCAAAGGATTTTAATAAAGCTGGCCGGGCCTAAACTGGGAGCCACGAACATAGGGCTGGATAATCGGATCCTTAAAAACAACAGTAGCGCTCGGTTGAAAAATGCACCGGGGGATATCTTTAATTTTGATGATGATTGATGAAGAAATATTATAAAATATCCTGAAAAAATGAGAAATAATAAGGGCGTGGACTCATGACCGAACGTGAGTTATTAGAAATTATAGTTGTACAAGTTGGCAAACTTACTAAGGACGTTGATGAAATCAAAGCTGCTTTGCCCACCCTTGCCACCAAGGA
>JAAZMP010000211.1 GCA_012798755.1 Bacillota bacterium | reverse complement strand
ATTTCCTCCACAACTTTATGGCAAATTAATTCTACCAGAAAAGGTGACTACTTGGTAGTCAAGGGTGCCCCACACACCTTTTGCGTGGCTAGGCCCTCCTAGACGTTTTACAATGGTTTTACCGGGTATTTTGCCCTAAAAACCATTACGGGAGGGAAAATAATGCAGGAAAAAGACCGAGAAAACATTGCCCTTTTCCGGTACGGGTTAATTGCGCCCCTTTTAAACGGCCAAGTAGAATCAAAAAAGGATTACCTGTCGGAAATCTGTAGCCGGGTGCACCAGGTTCCCTACTACGGTCCCAAGGAATATGCCCCCAAAACCGTTGAGGAATGGCTGAGGCTTTACAAAAAGGAAGGGTTTGATGTTTTAAAGCCGAAGTCGCGCTCAGACAAGGGACGAAGCCGCAGCATCCCCTTTGAACTTCAGGAAACTATTTTAATGCATAGGCAGGAAAAAAGGGATTTACCGGTGACCATGTTTTACGATCTGCTAATTGAGAAGGGAGTATTTAGAATCTGTGATTTTTCCTACGCCACCGTCTACCGATTCTTGAAAAAAAATGATCTGGTGGGCCAGGGTAGGCGCAGCGAGCCGGAGAGAAAAAGGTTTGCCTATGATAGTGTCAACACCCTCTGGCAAGTCGATGTTAGCCATGGCCCCTATCTAAAGGTGGGCAATCGGAAAAAACCGACCTTCCTGCTGGCCTTTCTAGATGACTGCAGCCGCCTGGTAACAGCAGGCCGCTTTTCTTTTACCGAAAGGACCGAAGACCTGATGCGGGTGTTTGAGGAAGCCCTTTTAAGAAGGGGGCTGCCGACAATGGTCTATGCTGACAATGGCAAAATATTTCGCTCCGATCAGTTTCACCTGGCCTGTGCTTCACTGGGTATTTCTCTTATCCATACCCGCCCCTATGACGCCCCGGCCAAAGGAAAAATCGAAAGATATTTTGGGGTTCTAAAGCAGCGTTTCTTCCCCCTTTTACGTAAAAAAACGATTGGGGGATTAGATGAACTTAATGCCCTTTACTGGGAGTGGGTGGAGGAAAAATATCACCGCCGGGTCCACTCCGCCCTAGAAATGACACCCCTTGACAAATATCTATCCCAAATGAGCCGGGTAAAGATGGTGGAGGACCCCGAGACGTTAAAATTTCTTTTTCTCAGGCGCACTTTCCGGAAGGTGCGCCACGATGGGACCATATCCCTACATAATGCCCTTTTTGAGGTGCCGCCGGTACTAATCGGCCAAAGAATTGAACTGCGCCATGACGAGAAATTAGACCAAGTTCTAATCTTTAGCGAAAACAAGCCGATTGGGGAGGCTAAGGCGGTCAATTTAGCCGAAAATGCCAGGGTTAAAAGGGAAAAGCCCGCCCTGTCTTTTACAAAACTTGAAAATCTGATTGAGGGGGATGACAGCTGATGTACAGGGCTTTTTATTCCCTGAGTAAGACCCCTTTTTCTAAAGAAAACAGCACACCCTATTCCTCCAAAAGTTTTAAAGAGGTGACCGCGCGCCTAGATTACCTGCGCAAGGCCCGGGGGATTGGGCTGCTGGTCGGTGAGCCCGGTGCCGGCAAAACATTTACCATTCGCGCTTTCACTAAGCAGTTAAATTCCTCTTTGTACCGGGTAATTTATTTTCCCCTTTCTACCGGCACGGTCTTGGATTTTTACCGCGGTCTCGTTTCAGGGCTAAATGAGGAGCCCTGTTTTCGGAAGGTTGATCTGTTTGCGCAATTTCAAAAGCGGGTCCTATCCCTTTACCGTGACAAAAGGATCACCCCGGTTTTCGTCCTTGATGAAATGCATCTGGCTCCGGCCAAGATGCTAACTGATTTGGGGATCATGTTTAATTTTATGATGGATTCGCTAAACCCCTTCGTACTGGTCCTTACCGGGTCACCCACACTGATGCAAAGGTTGGAGATGGCCCAGTCTCAGCCTTTAAATCAGCGGATCATTATGCGCTACACTATGGAACCCCTTGAAAAACCTGAGGTTGAAGCGTACATCGCCCATCATCTGCAGGCTGCCGGCAGCAGACATCCGGTCTTTGCCGCCGATGCCATTGAGGCCATAGGTTTATTGTCGCATGGTTGGCCCAGACTGGTTAACAATCTCTGTGTAAATTGCCTGCTTCTTGGGGCCCAATCAAAACAGGAAGTAATTGAGGCAGAGATGGTGCGTCTGGCAGCCCGGGAAACCGGAGGTATGTAGGAGGTGAAAAAATGATTTGTCTTAACTCTATTGACTCTAGCTTTGACAAAATTGATTTACTTGACATGTTGGCCTTCCTCCTTTGGAACGAGGGTGTACATGATGAGCTCGGTCCACGCCATATCAGTTTGGGAAAGGCACTCTACAAAGAAATTTTAAATGACCTAAAACGGGAGGCAACCCATCGTAAAAACAGTCCCTTCCGGGAAGAGGATTTCGATACCATTAACCGTGAATGCCAGGCTTTAAGCCTTGCGTTTTTCCTGGAAAAAAGGCTAGCGTTAATTGAGGGGAAATTAGCCAAAAGGGGGTAATGAAAAAAACCGAAAGAGCGTGCTAATGTGCAAAACCGGTCAAAAATTTCCGGTCTAATTTGAAAAACAACCATGTTTACCCTTAAATCAGCCCTGCTAGATTGTGAAAAGCAGCGGCTGATTTAATTTGCAAGGTGACACCTGGCGGCCTATTATTTAGAACGTTTAGGTTATCAGGATTTTATTTATGCCGATCAAGTTAGTGTTGCTCTTGACATGTATAAAGAAAAGGAAAAGCAAGTTTTCTTTTTTGATGATTTTTGGGGAGATACTTTAAAAAATAAGAATCTTCCCCATAACGAAGAAAAACGCTTATT
>JAAZMP010000148.1 GCA_012798755.1 Bacillota bacterium | reverse complement strand
TATTCCTTTATAGTCCTTCTTTTCTAAAAGTTTGATTGTTTCGTCATAGGTTTGTGGCCTCGTTTCATAGGACATGGCCGCCCCCCTTTCTTATTACACCCGGAGATCCATAAAGGCTGCTGCCGCAGGGTTATCCTTTTTATAGAATTGAAATCAGGCACTTCTTTTCTTTTATTTTAGCATATTTCTGCCGTACTGAGTATAAAAAAGAAAATGGCTACTGTTAAGGTACACCTGAATTCGCCATGTTGTTAAAACTTTCGTTTTGGGGATGGGGTACACAACAGGTACGTCCCCACGTGTTTATTCGGATTTATCCGTAGGGTTATTGACATAATCAGCCTGGGCCTTCGGTTCCGGAGCCGGCTGGCCATCTTCCGCCAAGCCTTCCAAGTGCATCGCAAGCGCTTCTGCAATGTTTTTTTTAACTTCTTCGATACTTTTCCCCGTTGCAACACACCCTGGCACATCCGGTAAAAAAGCTGAGAAGTTATTGCTGGTTTTTTCTATGACGACTAAATACCTCATGAACCCACCCGCGTTTTTATATATTTAAACTATTATATAAATCGTTTATATCGTCCTGTCTGATACCCAAATACCTTTTCGTGATGCTTAAATTACTGTGGTTCAATGTCTCCATGATCAACGCCGGGTTAAAACCTGCCTTCCAAGCATGATAACCCCACGTTTTTCTTAAAGAATGCGTCCCCACGTTTTCTTTGACTCCAACAGCCTTGGCAGCTTCTTTTAGTATGTTAAGAGCCTGTTGCCTTGTTATAGGGCTGTTGTTACCTTGCCTGGATTTAAAGATATAGTCATTCATGTCATAGGAACCCAAGCTTTCCAAAAGTTCCTCTAGCGCTTTTCGTGCAGATTTGTTAAGTTTAATGTTTCTTTTTTTTCCTGTTTTACCTTCTTTGATCTCGACAACTTTAAAATTTTCTTTTTCACTTAAAACATTTCCCCATGTAAGGTTAAGTAAATCAGAAATTCTTAAAGCGATATTTATCCCTATCACAAACATTGCATAGTCCCTTATGTTCTTCCCCCGAAGATAATTTTTCATAGTATTTATCTTTTTCCGATCCCTAATTGGTTCTACTGCACGCACAAAAATCACCTTTTTAACAAATATATTTCCTATATGCCAGGTTTTACGTATCCCTATTATAACATACATTTGGACAAGGCCAGGAACAAAAAAATTTATATGATCAGAATAAAAAACGTCTTAAACCCCGAAGGTGCCGGTATTTATATATGATTTTATAAGTTTGTCATAACATACAATATGTAAAGCTCATGATGCGCTACAAGATAATCCCGTGTACTGGTTTCTGTCTATCATTAATTTTAAAAAACAGTTCTTTGGGGTACTATTGTTTTCCTAAAATCCCTTACTGCTGTTGAACCTCATACCTATCTTCCTTTTCACAGCTTTTAAGGCACTGTCTGCTTCGGGGATTTTCAGAAAATAGACCATCACAGCATAGACCAACGCCCCTACCCCTATAGCCAAAAGCAAACTGATGTTTTGACTCAGATGTTTCCCGGAAAAGAAAAATGTTCCATAAGCGATAAAGCCCATCAGCACCGAAGCAATGCTGATCTTGATAAAAGATCTGCTGATCTCCTTAAGACCAAAGCCGCCAATTTTTTTCCTCAGGGAAATAAACATTAGCAGGGCCGTTACTATAGCTGCAATACTGGTTGCCAAAGCCAGCCCCCCAATGCCTAAATATCTGGATAAGATCAGATTTAAAATAATATTCAGGGTTACCCCTATAGTGGCATTGATCATCGGCGTTTTGGTATCCTGGAAAGCATAGAAGGCCCGCGATAGAATTGATCTTAAACCTTTGGCGATCATGCCAATGGAATAAAAAAACAAGGCCGTCGCCGTCATATCAATGGCTTCCGGCGTAAAAGCTCCCCGGCCAAAAAGCAGAGTTACTATCTCCTGGGAAAAAAGCATGGCCCCTATTGTTGCCGGGACAACCAACAGGTTGATGATAGAAATAGCCTCTGCAACGTAGGCTTTTAAGCCCTTGACATTACCCTCCACAGCCATTTTGGAGATCATAGGATAAAGCACTGTCGTCATCGAATCCACAAAAAAACCTTGGACAAAACCATCAAGCCGCGTGGCATAGTTCAAAGCAGAGATCCCTCCCACCGCTATTGCAGAGGCCAGGGTTCTATCCACCAGAACATTGATCCGGCTCACCGACTGACTCATCATCACAGGAAAGGCTATCATGAGCATCATTTTTATATATTTGTTACTAAAATCAAAAATAGGCTGATACCGGAAACCGGTCCTGCGGATAAAAGGAATCAGTAGCAGAAGTTGGGCTGCTGTAGCCAAAACACTGCCTATGGCAATTACATAGATGCTTGTCTTGGTGCTTACAAAAAAAGAAGTGATCAAGATGAGGTTAAAAGGAAAACCAACCAAAGCCGGGATTACAAAATTATCATACAGCCGCAAATAACCCGAAAAAATACTCAAAAGAGCTGAAAAATAAACTGCAAACACACTAATCCTGGTAAAATTAACTGCCAATT
>JAAZMP010000147.1 GCA_012798755.1 Bacillota bacterium | reverse complement strand
TTTTGAGTTCGCCGGTTTCTTTGAGCAGCATGATATTTTCTTTTTCCAGGGCTTCGTTTCTTTTGCGAAGTCCTTGGACTTGTTCTGTTAAATCGTTTTTTTGGGATACAATCTCTTTTTTTTCATTAGCGATTTTTTTATGTAAATTTTCCAGTGTTTTTTTAAAAGCTACTTCTGCTTGCTGCAATTCCACTTTTTTGTTTTTCAAATCTTTTTCTGCCTTTTCCTTCATGGATGCATTCCAGGAAAAAATTTTTGCCAGTTCATCTTCTTTACGTTTTAATTTTTCTTTCAGTGAGGCGTTAGAAGACTGCAGGTTGCCTGCATGTGTAAGCAAACCAAGGGAAAAATGCTCAAGGGTTTGAAATTCTTTTAAGAGATTATTTTTTCCTGCTTGGCTGCTTAAAATATTTTCCGGGTACCATATTTCCAGCGGGGGACTGTTTGGGGAATCGCCTGATACAAAAACATATTCCCCTTGCCAGGGTACATTTGCCGAACGAAAACGGATAAGGCGGGCTTTACTGTCTGACAGCGCCTGGCCTTCCCAGCTCCAATTTTCCCCCATATTAGTAGAAGCAAGGTAAAATATTTCATGGCCTTTCTTCCAAACCATAAATAGCTTTTCAGCGACAAAATACAGCGGTGCCATGGAAAAAGAATCCCGCGGCAGCTCCATGCTAAAATAGCATTTCTTTTCACCGGTGGGGGTTTTCTGTATATAGTTTAGAAACAGCACATTATTTTCATGGCTTATCCAAGTTATATGCAGTGTGTTATCCGGGGTAAACACAAAAGCAGGGAAATAACAGTCCATTTCTTTTTCCGAAAGAAAAACAGTTTTTCCCGGGCGGGTGCTTTTTCCCGGGAATTTTCGAAGCACCAGACCATAATTTTCTCTTACGGCCAGCCGGTGCAAAATAAAAATATCATCTTTAAGATCTTTGATAATAAGACCACTTTGGTCTAAAAAATGATATCCAAAGTCAATGATACAAGGCTTTTGCCATTTGTTTTCTTTTTGGTAAAGATACAAAAGCCACCACATTTTCCGTTGTTCATCCAGGGAAAGGCACAACACATGCAGATCGTCTTTTTTATCGAGGCAGACGGATAGATGACCTGTTTTTTTGCTGTTATCTTTGTAAAAAAGTTCTGCAACAGTGCGATCATCTGCTGCCGGCAGCAACAAAAGGCCACCGGTTTTTTCATATCCCAGGATGCATATTTTCCCTTGCCTATCTAGGACAATATCAAATCCTTTTATTTCGCGGCCGAAAAGATCGCTTTCTATTAAGGCCCAATGCCCCTTATTATAAGAAAAACGGTTAAGAAGATTTTGTTTGGATAATGTAAAATAATGTTTTTCATTTTCCACAGATACCAATACAGGCATATTATCAATTCTTTGTATTCGGTTTGTATTCATAGGTCGTACCAACTTTCCGGCCGCGTTTTGCAGACAAAAGTGTTTAGCTTTCCGTAAATGAGTAACAGTCGGGTCTATTTCCTCAATGCCATTTTTATTTTTGGTGGGTATAAAGTGTAAACCTGCAACAATGGTAAAAATATCAGACCCGAGAAATATTATTCTAAAACTATTAAGTTAAAGGAAATGTTTTTGTACAATAAATATTCTTTTCCGGGCCTGCTTATTACCCCCTTCACGGTTTTTATTGATAAAAAAAGGAATCTACCCAGTCTAAAAATATCAACCAAACAGTTATTGCATTCCAAACAAACTATGATTTTTCTGCCTTTTTGTGCAAAAGCAAGCAATTGCTATTGGCGCAAATTGGAAAGGGCTAAGAATTTTAGTAAATCTTTACCTAAAAGGAAATAGGCCACAATTTTCCCGTATTTCCCCCTAGCTTACAAGATATGTATGTTTGTGATATTTAATGTTAAATCATATAATAACAGGAAAATAAGTGCAGGAGGATTGGTTATGGAAGAAAACAAAGCTGTACTGTATTTACCTTTGATTGTATTTTTGATGGCTTTTTTACTACCAGTAAACAACGTCAGCGCCTTTGGTGGAATGATAGAAAGGGAGCGTTTTCAGGTCATGCCTTCAACAAATGATCGTTTTGGAAATACAGCAGGTTCTTATGAACCCGTATCGCCTGTTTCACCGCAACCCGGACCAGGGCAAAACAAAAATGAACTTTCCAAGAATACCTATGAACCGCCTAAGCGTACAAGCGGAAGGAGCGGGGGCTTTTTCGTTTCCACAGAAGATTCCGGTCATTCCCCGTACTTTCCGACGATTCCATCCCCGGAACCATCCACGCCATCTTCGCCCCCGCCATCAGAAACACCCCCACCGGCGCAATCCCCTTCTGCACCGGAGGCGCCCTCCTGGCTTACGGCAGATGAAGCAAAGGCCTATATTCTTTTGAACGATTTAAGGGCAAAGAAGGGTTTGTCTCCATTGCAAGCCGATCATAACCTTACAAAAGTTGCCAGACTTAAGGCTCAAGATATGATCGATAATAATTATTTTGCCCATCTTTCCCCTACCTACGGAACCATCAGCCAGATGCTAAAAAGTAAGGGGGTTTCTTTTACCAGGGCCGGGGAAAATCTCTCCAAAGCGGGTAATATCAGCCAGGCGCATCTTCAGTTGGAATACAGCACACAAGGGCACCGTGAAAACATGCTAAACGCCGGTTATAGTTTGGTCGGAATAGGGGTCAAAAAACTACAAAAAACTCCGGGCATTATTATGGTCCAGCTCTTTACGGATTAGCCGAAATTTTTGTTGTGGGAAAAACAAAAGAGGCGTTATCTGTTTAAAGGATAGCACCTCTTTTTTGCCATATCGATTTGGCGTGGAATCCTAATGAAAAATAAAATTCCAGCTAGCCGTCTTCATTTTCATTTTCGTCATTTTCGTCGTTATCGCCATCATTGCTTTCCCCATCATTTTCGTTGTTATTACCATTTTCCTCTTCCTGCTGCGGTGGAAACAGAGAATCCACCGGAGGGCATTCAATTTCTTTTTGCTGTGGTGCTGCCTCGCAGGGCCTGGGGATACAATAGCCATAAAGCGGTACCAAAAGCTTTACAAAAGCAGTAACCTCCAATATTTTACAAATCTTAACTGTACAGATGACTTGGGTAACAGGATCTCCGGGCGGGACAGTTGCGGGGATACAATAACAGGTAGAGTTGACAACTTCACAAAAAACAAATGGTCCGCCGGAAGGGCCGAACATCACGCCTGGGGGTGGCACATACAGCTGTAATTGGTTATAAAAATCGGTAATTGACTCCGTAAAGGTGCAAAGTAATTTCGGCTTATGAAACCCCTTATTTGTTCCTTTACCACTTTGCCATGTGGAAATAGGATCATGCCATAATTCGATTTCAACTTCTACATCTTGCCTGACAGTTATAATCCTCACGTTATCGGTGAGAGGCTGACTTACATCTACCACTGTACAATCCGCGTTTAGAACAGCGCATTCCACTCTATTTACAAGGGTCAAATCTACATTCTCACATGCTTCGCCTGCAGTTCTAGGAACAGCAAATTCCCTGGTAATGACATCTTCTGTAAAACACTGATCGAATACTTTTTCTACCAGCAGGCAATCCATTTCTGTGGTAGGGGGACATTCTCTTTGGTTTGTCTCCGGGTTAAGAGGGCAAAGACCCGGTTGCAAAAATTCACCTGTTTGGGGATCAATTGCTGGACCGGCCATTTTCAGAAACACATCCTTTCTTTTTTAACTTTCCTAAGTTATTTGAAGCCTTAAGAAGCTCCTTGTTACTAACCTATACTATGAAGGCGAAAACATTTTGTTACTGGCGCAGCTTATAAAACTTCGGAACTGGTTGCCCGGATCTTCAGCTATCTATGCTTATTTAGCCCCGCGTCGTGCATTTTAACCTTTTTGGAAATTTACCCATATAATAAGGAAAGATCATAAGGAAAAGTTAAGGTGAAGGAGGAGAAAAGTGGGTAGAAAATTAAGGAATCGGGTGTACGGCGGTTCGCTCAGAAAAAGGCGGATGGCCCTGGGAGGGAATACTTTTTCCTTGTACCAACCCGCTTTAAACTTAAGCGAAGAAGAATATAACAGAAGGCTTGAAGAAATAAAAAAAATGGGCAACATGCGCTGAAAATGCTCCAGGTAAATCCTTGTTTCGGTGGTTCACCGGATCTTAAAATGTTGTAACTGCCAAGGCTAACAAAAACTATACAAACGGATCCATGTATCTGCTTGCACATAGCGCACACAGTGCGAAATATCGTTAGCGCTACAAAGTATCACCTATCGTGTTTGCATGGTTTTGTGCTATCAAAGATAGCTGTAAAGGCGGGCCATCTTTTCGGCTACGATCTCAAGATCATGGTTTTCACGTGCATAGTTCCAATTATCATGCTGTATTCTAATCATTTCCGGGGAATTATTATGCAGTTTTTGCAGATCTTGCTTGAGACGTTTTGGTATGGAGGGATCACTTTCTTTATGCCTTCTTGCTTTAAAATCAGGCACCTGTTTTTGCCGCAGGGGAGAAAAAATTCCCCCATATCCTTCTTCCAAAATTAAGGCTATTTTTCCCGCGGCAATCCCTTGCAAAAGGAAATAACCAAACCCGGCAACTATGTTATAAGGGGCAAGGAAATCGCTAAAGTCCGGATTCCAGGGATGGTATTTTACGTTTGGAAAAAAAAGGTTACGCCTGGAAGTTACAGCAAAGAAGCAGGATGGGAGATTTTGGGCAGTTCGGCGAAGTGCTTGGAAAGAAGCGGCGTGGCTTTCTTCCAAAGGCCCGGCATATAGAATGTTCAAACTGGAAGACGGAGAAAAATCCGGCGGTTTTACTTTCACGCCCTGTGGTATTAAAAATATATTTTGTTTACTGTACGGATAGAAATAATCTTTTACGGCCTGCAGTGCGGGCGAATGGCAGCAGATGATACAATTTGCCGTGTGCAAAAGGTTGAAATGAA
The DNA here is from genome assembly GCA_012798755.1 of Bacillota bacterium. Taxonomy (GTDB): domain Bacteria; phylum Bacillota; class Dethiobacteria; order DTU022; family UBA8154; genus UBA9862. The sequence goes on along the minus strand of JAAZMP010000147.1, from coordinate 1,249 downwards.
CGTGACGTTCTTCTTCAAAGACATTTGCCAGCCAGGGTATATGAAAGGAGCTGCCCAGCTCCTTGCTTATGCCAAACAAATCGGGATGAAAAACATGCAAAAAGTCAAAATCTTGGTAGTAGAGAAGATTTTGGATCTGCTGCCTGTTTATATTCAGTGAATATCGCAAGCCTATCCGGCCTAAAAATTTTTCATAAACGTTGAACAAATCTGCAGGAATCCCAACCAAAACAAGGTGTATCTTTATTTCTTTTCGGATTCGGACAACCCCTTCGGCCCAGTTAATAACAGCCTCAGTATTTCCACTGAGATCGAACCTATTCAACCATAAGGCACGCATTTTCTACCACCCGCCGTAATTTCACTATATTTGCAAGACGGCAGGTTTATGCTTATAACCCAAATAAATAAGTTTTGATTTTGATCTGGAACCGGCGCAATGTAAAGGTAAAAGTAAGGGCGGTGTAGAAATATAAGCAAAGGGTATGATGAAAAAGGGTATGATGCAAAATGTGCGGACGTTTTTATTTGCTTGATTTGTTTGGATTGATCATGCGTTTTAAATTAAAACTATCCCCTAAAATCAAGCCCCGTTACAACATTGCCCCCACGCAAGATATTGTGGCTGTTATCAACGATGGAGGCTACCGGGTCGTTCATTTCAGGTGGGGGCTAATTCCTTTTTGGTCCAAAAAAATCGTTTCCGGCATGATCAATGCCAGGGCTGAAACAGTGGAGAAAAAACCAAGTTTTAAACACAGCTTGCAGAGCAAAAGATGCCTGATTCCTGCAAATGGTTTTTACGAATGGAAAAAAGAAGGAAACAGGAAGAAGCCCCATAGAATTTTTTTAAAAGATGAAACGGCGTTTAGTTTTGCCGGGCTATGGGACAGCTGGATATCTCCGAAAGGCGAATCCATCAATTCTTGTACGATTATCACCACATCAGCAAATGCACTAATCGAACCCATCCATAATCGTATGCCCGTTATTTTATCTGAAGATGCAGAAAAAGTCTGGCTTAACAAGAATGCAGACATTGCAACGCTTAAGGGCATGCTAAACCCCTATCCGCCGGAATTGATGAAAAGCCATGAAATATCGACAACAGTAAATAATCCCCGCAATGACAGCCCGGAGGTATTAAATCCTTTATAGATTCCCGTGCTGTTCCTTTTTGGGCGGCACCAACACGAAGGATGCAAACGCTTTCGCGATGTATTTTTGGGGTGGCTTTCATAATATGTTA
>JAAZMP010000146.1 GCA_012798755.1 Bacillota bacterium | reverse complement strand
GGGATATACTAGAAAATAAGTATTTTCGCCCTGTAGACAAAGAACAAATGATCCGGGGAGCCTTAAAAGGTATGCTCCAGTCTTTGGAAGATCCTCATACAGCATACCTTTCACCTGAATCCATGGAGGATATGCTCATCCATACGACCGGTTCCTTAAGCGGCATTGGTGTGGAAATAGTAGAAGACGAGGGAGAAATATTTGTCTTGAAAGTCCTCGACAATTCACCGGCCCTGCAGGTTGGTTTGGCGCGCGGGGATTGTATCGTGGAGGTAGATGGACACAGTATGGACGGTATCAAGTTGGATGAAGCTGCCCGTCTTCTCAGGGGGGTTTCCGGGACGGAGGTAAATATAATTGTTCGGCGGGCCGGGGAAGAAGAACCCATGTCATTTACGATCACAAGAGCCAAAATAGAAGTCGAAACGGTTTTTGCGCATTTTCTGGAAAGTGAGATAGGCTATATTAAAATTTCCAACTTTGATCAGGGCACAGGTAAAAACTTCAGGGAAGCATTGGTTTTACTGGAAAAAGAAGGCCTAAAGGGACTGGTTTTGGATTTAAGGGACAACGCCGGAGGCCTTCTGGACGAAGCTGTGGCCGTTGGAGAAAGTATCGTGCCTTCCGGTGAAATTACCAGGGTTGTTGATCGCGAAGGCAAAGTGCAGGAGCGCTATTTTTCTCAAGCTAAGCCCAAAGATTACAAGATAGCGGTGCTGGTCAATGAATATACGGCCAGTGCGGCCGAGATCATTGCCGGTGCCCTGCAAGACAGCGGGGGTGCCGAGCTGGTAGGCAAGCCCACATTTGGTAAAGCAACCGTCCAGTACCTGCATTATCTAAGCGACGGCGGGGGCATACGCTATACTATAGCGAAGTATTTAACTCCCTCCGGCAAGGATCTGCATCTGCAGGGGCTGCAGCCGGATTTCAAAGTAGAACTGCCTCCGGAATACTATCTTCAATACTATACGATCCCCAGGCAATTAAAAGACGGTGATGCCGGGGAAAAGGTGATCTTGTTGCAAAATATGCTTCTTTTTCTTGGCTATCCCACTAAAATTACCGGCGTGTTTGATCTTTCCACAGCAGGTTTTTTAAAAGATTTTCAGAAAGAACATGACTTGCCGGCCACGGGAACAATAGATATGGCTACCAGGGAACATTTTCGTTCGGCCTTATCCGCCAAGGCCGATGAGGTAGATGAACAACTGCTCTTTGCCCTTGATATCCTTAAAGGAAGGAGTACGCCTTAGATGGGCTTTTGGCTGAGCATTTCTGTTTTGATGCTAAAAACGATGTTTTTGTCCTTTCTAAACCCTTTCTTCTGGATATTTGTTTTTGTCGTATTTATGCAATACCGAAAAGTTGTGCACATGGAACAGAAGCTTTTTGGGCAGCCCATAAACAATGCCTGGGAACAAACTGTTCATTCTCTTATCTACGGTATTATCGGGGGGGTCTTTGGCAGTTTTTTTCTTTTATTGCTGGGTATATCCTTAGAAAGCATTGGTATAGCGTACCTTTGGCCTTTAGCTATTTTATTAATGTTGATAAACCCCCGTTTTCTTTGTTTCGCTTATGCCGGCGGACTTATTTCTGTTGCTTCCATTGCCATTAGATATTTGTTGCCTTATTGGCCTGAACTTACGGAAATTGTTTTGTTAAAGGGCCTGCTGGAGATACACCTTCCCAGCCTTTTGGCTCTTATTGGGATTTTGCACCTAACGGAGTCTTTCTTGATTTTTATCAGCGGGCATCGCGGCGCCAGCCCTATTTATCTCAAGGCACCTTCGGGTAAGCTGCTGGGCGGTTACAGCATGCAGCGTTTTTGGCCCTTGCCTTTAATGGGTCTTTTGGGCTTGATTGTAGAAGAATCCTCGGAGGCTTTTGTAGGCGGGGTATCGATGCCGGAATGGTGGCCCCTGCTGGGTACTGTAATGAACCCTGCAGGGGGAGAACAGCTCCTTTACCACATGATTCCTTTGGTAGCCGTGTTGGGTTACAGTGATCTTGCCCTTTCCAGCTACCCCCACCATAAACGCATCAAAACAGCCGGGAACCTGGCTTTGTACAGCGTACTTTTGTCTGTTCTGGCCATTGCCTCCGTATTTTATCCTGCGGTTATTGTCCTGGCTGCATTATTGGCACCTTTGGGTCACGAATACCTGATCAAAAAAGGCAATGAAGAGGAATTTTCCAGGCCTCCGCTTTTCCAGGCCGAAGGCGGAGATGGACTGATGGTTATGGCTGTTGTCCCGGGTTCTCCGGCGGCAAATGCCGGCTTGCGGGAAGGGGATCGGCTCATAGAAGTAAGTAACCAGCGCTTCGATTCCGAAAGCGATTTTTGGCATCTGTTGCGCATAAATTATAACCATATTCTTTTAAAAATTAAAAGAAACCGAAAAGAGATCAACCTTCCCGTTCGGATCTATCCGCAACCGGTTAACCAATTGGGGGTTATTCTGGCCCCCGGACGTGCGTCAGGTACGTATGTAGAAATGAAACATGGTTCTATTTTGGAAAGCATCCGCCGCCGTTTTTCTCCCCGCGATTCTTGAGCAAGATCGTTGGGGTGCACAATCAATATATTAATCAATATGTCGAATTGACAAAATAAATTTTTTCTTTTTTGAATAAAAAGAAGGATTTACTCTTTTATTGTC
>JAAZMP010000145.1 GCA_012798755.1 Bacillota bacterium | reverse complement strand
TTTGATGGAACAGCATGGGTAAATGTAGGTACACCGGGGTTTTCGGAAGGAGATACATATTATACATCCCTGGCATTCAGCCCAAGTGGAGAACCTTATGTGGTCTATATGGATTGGGCAAATTCATTCAAAGCAACCGTGATGAAATTTGACGGAAGTAATTGGGTAAATGTAGGCATAGCAGGATTTTCAGAATTTGGCGTTGAATTCACATCCATTGCATTCGGCCCAAACGGTGAACCTTATGTGGCTTATAGGGATTATGCAAATTCACTAAAAGCAACTGTAATGAAATTTGACGGCAGTAATTGGGTATTCGTGGGCACACCGGGGTTTTCAGCAGGAACGGCATCGTATAATTCCCTTGCATTCAGCCCAAGCGGAGAGCCTTATGTGGCTTATAGGGATAATGGAAATTCAAACAAAGCTACCGTAATGAAGTTTGTGGACTCTAACATGGGAATTTCAGAAGTAGGCAGTCAACCGAAAATTGCCGTTTACCCAAACCCGACCAACGGACAAATTAACTTTTCTATGCCGGCAAACGCACAACTGACCAATATAGCAGGACAAGTGGTTGCCAATAAAACAAACACAAGCTCACTTGACCTGACAAACTTGCCGTCAGGAGTTTACTTTCTGACACTTACAAATGACAACAGACAAATAATACAACGAAGCAAAATAGTGAAAGAATAACTACTGCCAACACCGAAACTATTTAATTCAAAAATATTTGTCTGTTAAAATATCCATTTGATAAAATATTGAATAAAAAACAATAAAGACTACAAAAATGAAAACAAAAATATTTACAACATTATTATTTCTGAGTTTTTCTCTGTTTGCAGAGGCTCAGTTCCTTGAAAAACTTGCAGATAAAGCAGTAAATGCGGCCGAGCGCACCGTTGAAAGACGAGTAGAAAAAGAATCGTCCAAAAAAACAGATGAAGCGATGGACGGGGTTTTTGAAGGCAACAAGAAAAAATCAAAAAAGGACAAAAAGAATCAAAAAAACAAGGCAGAAAAGAGTTCTTCAAACAATAGTTCAGTTCAGAAGACAACTAACTCCGGCGCACTGAAAGACGTTCCGGAATCCTATCGTTTTTCGCACAAAATGGTGATGGAGATGAATGCCGGAAAGCAAAACAACCTGATCACCTATTGGCTCACGCCTGAGGACGGATATTTCGGCACAGAACAGAGTTCGCAACTGATGATTATAGATGTGAAAAATGAATTTATACTGATGATAATGGAGGCTGAAAAAATGATGATGAAAATGTCGTTCAACACAAAATCTTTACAAGAGCAAATGCCGCTCAGCGCTCAATCTCAGGATGATATGAAAATAACGTCTCTGCCGGACAAAACCATTTTGGGGTACAAATGTAAAGGATATCAGGTGAGTTCTGAAGACGGAGTCAGCAAAGTGTGGATAACATACGATGCTCCCATTGGTTTTATGGGTGCTTTTGTCGATACCGAAAGTTTGGCTCATTCAGGAATGTCAATCGGTAAAAATGCGGTGATGATGGAAATACAGTTTGAGCCTGCCAAAAAGAATAAAGACAAATTCTCTATGATTTGTGTGGATTTCAAACAAGAAAACAAAAACATCAATAAAAGCGAGTATAAATCCATGTTGGGACTTTAATCTGTATGGAGAAATACTCAAATCGTTTAATTATTTTATTCAATAACTCAAAAACAAATAAGATGAAAACAATTTTTACAATTTTTATGACAGTAGGCCTTACACTGAGTGTGTGGGCGCAAGACAAAGGATTTGTTCATACCGTTACAGCAGATAATTTGTATAATTATGATTATGTAACAGCTTTAGACCACCCCGATTTAAACGGAAACCCCGATGCCCGGTTTTTGTTTTCACAGCGTTATGAAGGTACATCTAACAACCACCCGACCGGTATCTGGTATAACGCTGGCACTTGGACAATTTACAATGAAGATAAGGAAGCCTTTCCGCTGGGAACAGCATTTAATATTTACATTCCCGACCATAGCACGACAGAGGTTCATATTGCGAATTCCTCAAATACTACAGACTATTATACAGAGCTTAGTGGGTATTCAGAATTAGATTTTCTTTTTTACAATACCTACTATAACCCACATTCAGTTTATAATCCTTATTTGTATGCAAATCAATTTTGGGAAGGAAAGAGGGTTTTAGGTGTAGAAACGCTTGAAAATATACCAAATAATGCGGCATTTGTAGTAATGAAAGGAGCGGGCACTTCTGCTACCGGAGGCGGAGTGGCCTCAACTCCATCCAATACAGTCAATCATCATTTGATAATAGACCACGCTGCGTTAAACAACAATCCTAATGCAGTATTTATTTACAGCCATTACTTTAATTACTTGGGTAATGATACCTTGTTACCTGCTGTAACCGAAGCAGCATACAATGCTTCGACCGGACATTGGCAGATTTTTAATTATGGCGGAGACTTCCCCGAGGGCGTCTGGATTGATTTTTTTATCCCCGATTTAATCCTTGGCACAAACGATATACAGACAGAGATAAGTAAAATCAAACTATATCCTAATCCAGCGGTGGACTATGTAAACATCAGCAGTTCAAATAAAGAGATTAAAGAGGTGCAGATGTATGACATAACCGGAAAACAGGTACAGTTCTTTGTTCAAAAAGGAAAAGAAATTACACTAAACATATCAGCATTGCCTGCCGGAATATATATAGCCAAAATAAAAACAGACGAAGGCTGGTTCAGTCAGAAGTTGATTAAAAAGTAAAACAGAATATAAATCTATAAAAAACAAATAAGATGAAAACAATAATTAAACTCCTATGCATTTTCTCCTTTTTGGGGATGTTAATCCCAGGTTGCTATCCCGGTCAAATGGAAGATATTCTTGATGATTTGGACTCAACACAATACAAAACTAATTCGGTAAATGAATTCAAATTTGAAGACTTCGATGAAGAATTTGATTTAGACGAATTAAAAAATGACCCAAATCATGATCAAGACTTAACCCCAACTGAGTTTTGATGAATCTAATTAATAATTAAATAAAAAAAACAATGAAAACAATTTTAAAACTTACAAGTTTATTTCTTTTGGCAATGGTGGTTAGCAGCTGCTCCAATGATGATGACCAACCGCAGGGAGGTACTCAATATACACTAAATGACCTGCAAGGCAAGTGGTATAGAGTGAACAGCTCAAATCCCACTGCCGATGGTATGGAAGTTACTGTAACGGACAACCAGGGAAAAGTTACCGATCCTGCCAATACCGGTTTCCAGTTAAACAGCATCAAATGGAAAGATATTACGCAAACAGGAGATTCTGATTTTGAGCACGAAGAACTTGGGTCAAACAATGCTTACTACGGCGGATATATGGAATATACGCATGACGATACATTGCGTATTTGGGTGAATTATGTAGCACCCGGATCTGAACAGAAATGGGTCAGAACCTATCAACCATAAACGTATGAGAATTTAATGTAAATAAAGAAAAGGCTGGCAATTCATGGTTGAATACTCTAAAACAGAATTGCCGGTCTTTCACTAAAAAGTTAAAAAACAAAACTTATGAAAACATACTTTAAAACTCTTTTGCTTGCTTCACTCGCCATTTTTATTTGTTTGTCCTGCAGCAAAGGAGGCGATGATGACGGAGCACCTCCGTTCAACAGTTTTGTGAAATACAGTATCCACGGGCCCACTATCAATGGCAACTTTGAAATCAAAAAAACACAGCAGAACGACGGCAATGTGCAAATTGCTTCCTATGTCCCTGAGAATCCTGAAAACGGAACAGATGAATTGGTTTACATTGCCATGACAGACAACGACCAGTTACTCTCGTTTCGCATTAACGTTCCACCGGAGGAAAAACTGACTGAGCTGATTTATGGTCATCCTACCTATAGCATATACTTCGGCTTCGAGCACGCTGAACTCGAAACCGGAACTGTTTCGGTGCATGTGACCGAAATGAATATTGACTCGGAATTTCATAATATGATTAGATATGTCAAAGGAAATTTTGAAGGAGTTGTCCTCCATATCTATGAAGAAGACGGTGTGGAAATTCAGGAATCACATACCGTAAACGGCAATTTTGAGTATGTGCCTTTCTAATTAATCCAAAAACTTATTTCTCATGAAACATTATTTAATCTCCTGCACAATCATATTGATTTGTTTCACAATGTCTTGCAAAAATGATTCAAACAAATCTGAAGCTAAAATAAAAAGTTTAGCTACTGAAAGTGTTACAAAGCTGGCCAAACAAAAGTTGGAACTGAAAGACACAGAGCCTGTCAGCCAAGAGAAATTCCATGATTGGTTTCCCGAACAATTGGCGGGAATGAAGCTGGAAAGTATACAGGAAGACCAATTGAGGAAACAAGATATAAGCGGTGCCGAAGCTGTTTATAAAAGTGACGGGGCCAAAAAGCTCACCGTGTCTGTCATGGACGCTGCCGGAAAAAAAGGCGTCAATCTGCTTTCTATGTACAGCACAGTCAAGTATCAAAAGTTTATAGATACAGAAAATACGTCTATTCAACTGATAGAAGACAAAAAAAGATTGGGAACTGAAACCTATAACAAGGTTCTAAACGAAACAAAAATAAATGTGCTATACAAAAATCGATTTTCAGTGATTATGAATGGAACTGACATGAATACAAAGGAAACACACAAAGCTTTTAATTCATTGAAGCTAGATAAGTTGTTTTCAGCCGATTAATTAAAAATAATATAAAAACAAAAAAACTTTTTAATATGAAAAAATCAATTTACTTAATCTTACTGACCTTTGCGTTTCAATTCACAAACGCACAATCTGAATTCAAAATAGGTGGAATGCTTGCCTATGGTACGGAAATCGAAAATCTGGGCATCGGCGTAAATGCGGAAATCCCGGTGATGGAAAAACTAACGGTGTCACCTTCTTTTATTTTTTATTTACCCAAAGATCAATATGGTGTCAAAATAAATTGGTTTGAAGTAAATGCAAATGCCAATTATTATTTTTTAGATACAGACAACATTGATGTATATGGATTGGCTGGAATCAATTACTCTCACGTAACAGCCAAATATGACGGAATCGATTATGGTTTTGGCGTATTGGGTGGTTATTCCGGTTCCGACGGCCGTATCGGTGCAAATATCGGTGGTGGTGCAAATTTCAGTATCGGTTCCACTATACTGCCATTTGCCGAATTGAAATATGTAATTATGGATGAGGGGCAGCTTGTAATTGCCGCCGGAGTAAAATTTAATCTTTAAAAATCATACAAATGAAAACAATTTTAACATTATTAATAACAGTCATTGCCGCTTTTGGAATAAGTGCACAAACCTTTGAAATGGTCAAAGACATTAACCCGGGAAGTGCCGATAGTACACCTAAATATCTTATAGCTACAGACGACTATTTGTTTTTTGCGGCAGACTACTACGATGGACAATCTGAAAATTTACGCCTGTGGAAAACCGACGGAACCGAAGCCGGAACCC
>JAAZMP010000144.1 GCA_012798755.1 Bacillota bacterium | reverse complement strand
GGTAGCTAGTCCGGCTTGCTGAACAGTTCCTCAATGTTGAAGGAAAGATCCGGGAAACTGGGGTGGGAAAAAATACCTTCACATGCTCTGACCATGGATACATAGAGCCCATCCTGCAGCTCATAGGCTTCAATAAAGGCCCCTTCTGGATCTAAAATCCAGTAGTGCGTAACTCCCGATGACTGGTAATGGTTTAGTTTCAACACCCGATCTTTTCTGCCGCTGGAAGGTGATAAGATCTCCACGATTAACTCCGGGACACTGTCTACCGGATCATTGCGCGCCGGACGGCTGCCGGGCAGGTACATCAGGTCCGGCTGTACCACGGTATGCACCTCCAAATTTAAATCCAGCGGGGCATTGAAAACTTCACCTTTTGGATCTATTTTATGAAAGTAGTCTTCCAGTATTCGCTGCAGTCTCCGGGAAACCCTTTGATGCTGGATGGAGGGAGAAGGATCCCGCAGCAGTATCCCATTGATAACTTCATGCTGAAAACCGGGCTCCTCGGGAATTTTTGCATAATGTCAGTTCCTCACTTTCTTAATTGGGGTACAAAAAAAGCACTATAGCGCTTTGATAGCCATCGTGCTTCAATAATTATTAATATTCTATTTCCGTGTGGGCTCAAATCCATACGTTCTGGAAATCTGTCAACCACTTAAAATGCTGTAAAATCTCGTAAATAAAGGAAATTTGACAAGTTTTCTTCTCAAAAACTTGTCAAATTATCTTGGTGGAGGTGGCGGGAATCGAACCCGCGTCCGAAAGTAAAGCCGCAAGAGCTTCTACGAGTGTAGCCCCGGGTTTAATTTTCGCCGCTAAAGCCTCTCCGGAGCAAGTTGCTACAGCAGCTAGCTCTTTTTAGTTTCCCCGTAAAGAGTAAGAGCGGACTCTATCCGGGTAGCCTGCTTTTATGACGCTTGGATCTTTTCCCACAGGCAAGGAAAAGGCAAGCGCGCTACTTTTTACTAAGCAGCGAGAGCGTAATTATCGTTGGCAGTTAATGCCGTTCCATGTTTTGCCAGGTCATGGTCCTGGACCCGCTTCTCTTGCTCCTTCTACCCCCGTCGAACCCATTTCACCCCCGAAATTGTCTTTCCTTAAAACTTCTTTCCATTTCTCTTTTGGCGTCTTTTTCCGCAATGGCACGACGCTTGTCGTATTCTTTTTTCCCTTTGGCTACGGCCAGCTCTACCTTTACCCTGCTTCCTTTCAGATATACGCTCAGTGGAACCAGTGTATAGCCCTTGGCCTGAATATAACCATCGAGCCTGTTTATCTCCCGGCGGTGCATAAGAAGCTTGCGCGAACGTAAAGGATCGTGGTTAAAACGGTTGCCGGGATCATATGGGCTGATATGCATATCGTGTAAAAATAACTCCCCGTCTTCAACCCGGGCGTAGCTGTCTTTCAAGTTTACCCTTCCCAGGCGCACTGATTTTACCTCCGTACCCCGGAGAACGATACCGGCCTCCATGGTTTCTTCGATAAAATACTGGTGCCTGGCCCTACGATTTCGTGCCAGAGTTTTATATCTGGGCTTGCCCGCTCCTCCTGCGATTTGCATATCTCCTTTCGTGCCAGTGTTTATAATTATAACACATTATTCCGTCTACGTCCACATTTAAGAGATCGCATTCCGGGAAATACTTCGCGATTTTGCGATCTTGCCCTTGGAGGCAATTACATTTTCCGTGTAGCTGTTATGAGCAAATACAAGACAAAAGAATCATGAGGGCAACGGGGTAAAATAGATAGTTCTTGTTTCCAGGGATACTTTTTCGAGGCGGACCTTTATGGTTTCACCAAGACGGTAAACCTTCCTGCTGCGTTCACCTACAAGTTCGTATCGCTTTTCATTAAAAACGTAATAATCGTCTTTCATAGAAGTCACATGTACCAGGCCTTCCACAGTATTTTCCAGTTCCACAAAAAAACCGAAGGAAGTTACCCCGCTTATTACACCGGAGTATTCATGGCCCACCTTTCCTTCCATGTATTCAGCTTTTTTCAAATCAAGACATTCCCTTTCCGCTTCCATGGCCGTCCGCTCCTGTTCTGAAGAATGAAGTACGAGCCGGGGTAACTTTTTGGCCAGTCTACGGGAATTTTCAGCTGTTAAAGGACCTTTAAGCGTGCTATGCAAAATGCGATGGACGAGCAGGTCGGGGTAACGGCGAATCGGTGCTGTAAAATGTGTATAATACTTTACAGCCAGGCCGAAATGGCCCAAGGGAGATACACTGTACCAGGCCTGGGGCAATGAACGCAGCATAACATAGTTTACGATCCTTTCCATAGGGGAGCCTTTCACTTTTTCTATGATCTTCTGAAACTGCCTTGAGGAAACCCTTTTCAAGTTTCCCCCAATTTTAATGTTAAACAAACTTAAAAAATCTCGCAGCTCGTTGAGCTTACTTTCTTCCGGGCGTTCGTGCACACGATAAACAAAAGGAACCTTCTGTTGATAAAAATAAGTGGCGATCACTTCATTACAGAGTAACATGAATTCTTCGATCATCGACTCTGCAAAGCCGCCGCTTCTTACCGTTATTTCCAGGGGTTTTCCCCGATCATCCAGTTTGACTTTTGCCTCCGCCAGGTCAAAATCAAGCGCACCCCGTTTGTACCTTTTTTCTTTCAGTTTTTCTACAAGCACCGCCATATCCCTAAAAACCTGTATAAAATCATTGTGTTTATCTTCTATTTTGCCTTTGCCGTCCAGTGCCTCGTTCACATCGCTGTAGGTCAGGCGTTTATCAACAGAGATCACGCTGGGGCAAAAACTATATTTTTCCAGCTTACAGTCTTTGGTAAGCTCCATAAAAACACTGATAGCCAGACGCGGGACACCCGGATTCAAACTGCAGATGCCGTTCGAAAGTTGAGGAGGCAACATGGGAATAACCCTATCCGGGAAATAAACGCTGGTAGCCCTTTTGGCTGCTTCCCGATCCAAAGCACTGCCTTCTTTTACATAATAGCTGACATCGGCAATGTGGATACCCAGCCTGTAGCCGTTTCCTTTCCTTTCTAAAGAAATTGCATCATCCAAATCCTTGGCATCTTCAACATCTACCGTCACCATTGGCAATTTACGTAAATCCAGGCGCCCTTCCTTTTGGGCAACCTCAAGGACATGTTCTTCGGCCAGCAGTTCAGCTTCTTTTAAAACCTTGCCGGGAAAAATTGATGGCAGTCCAAATTTTTTTTGGATGGAGGTAATATCAACTCCCGGTTCTCCCGCGCCGCCAATGATTTCCATAATTTTACCTTTGGGCCGGGCACGAGACTTATCCGGCCAGCGGGTAATACCAACAACAACTTTATCTCCGGTCACGGCTTTACGGCTTCCCCGGGAAATTTGGATTTCAGAAAGGCGCTGATCATCGGGCAAAGCCAAACCCCTGTTGCGGCTTCCATGGTATGTTGCCACCACAGTAGAATTTCCGCGTTCGAGCACGCGGACCACTTCCCCTTCCCGGCGGCGCCCACTTTTCATTCCTTTCCAAAGGCGCACTATCACCCGATCTTTGTGCATAGCTCCGTTAAGTCTGTTACGCGGTATAAATACATCCGCCTCTCCGGAAACTTCCGGGAGCAGAAATGCATATCCCGCGGAATGTCCCTGCAACACGCCAACTAACAGCCCTTTTCCCTTCAGGGGGTGGTAGCGCCCCCGCGTTGTTTTAAAAACGGAACCGTCTTTTTCCAGCAAAGACAGAAGTCTATATAATTCTTGAATATCTTCGTCTTTATAAATATTAAGGGCTTTTTGCAGCCCTTGAAAAGTAAGCGGTTTATAATTTTTTTTAAATAGTAAATTTAATACTTTTTTTCTTTTTATACCCATAAGTAGTCTACCTCGGATCCTTAAATCTTTCTACTAAATACTTTATTGCATATTTTCCTTATTATATTATACCCGAAATCCAGCAGCGGCAGCCTGAGCAAGCCAATGATCTTACCGTTTAACCATCATGACTGGCTGTCACAAAGGGGGATGAAAATGCTGGCTATCGGACTATAGTTAGGTTGTTCTTCCATCTGGTGCATGGCATTTTCGTGTGAACTTAATTTTAGCCTGTTACGAAAAAATCCCACCCCTAAAAAGGTATGGGGATACACCTTTATTATTTTTTTTAACAGCCGGAGGCAAAAGAGCCAGCCTCCGCAACAACTGCAACCACAATCACAGCATTTGTTGAAGGGTATCCCCACGATTTTTAAACGGAATGTTTCCGGATGGAATACGTTCCTGTAAAAATACCTGCGGGGATAAGGTTTCCACCTTATCCCCGAATAACAATTTCTTTACACGTTCAGACTATAAAAACAAAGGAGCAAAAACAAGAGCCACGATGCTCATCAGCTTGATAAGAATGTTAATTGAAGGTCCGGCTGTATCCTTGAACGGATCCCCTACCGTATCTCCAACCACGGCAGCCTTATGCGGTTCGCTGCCTTTACCCCCCATCTGCCCTGTTTCGATCCATTTTTTGGCATTATCCCAGGCACCGCCGGCATTGGCCATAAAGATAGCCATGAGCACTCCGGTGACCATCGCACCCGCCAAAAGCCCTCCCAGGGCTTCTTTGCCCAGAAAAGGGACCAAACCGACAATAATAGGGACTACCACGGCAGTAAGGCCGGGTATGATCATTTCCTTAAGAGCTGCGATCGTGCTGATATCCACACAACGCGCATACTCCGGTTTAGCTTTCCCTTCCATAAGTCCCGGGATTTCCCTGAACTGGCGACGGATCTCTTCAATAAGATCAAAAGCGGCACGCCCAACAGCTTTCATTGACTGGGAGGAACAGAAGAAAATGACGATGCCCCCGATAAAGAGCCCCACAATAACATTTGCCTCTGTAATATTGATTACAGAAATCCCGGCTGCCTGCGTATAGGCCGTGAAAAGAGCCAACGCCGTTAAAGCAGCCGAACCAATGGCAAACCCTTTCCCGATAGCTGCCGTAGTATTGCCCACAGCATCAAGTTCATCAGTAATTTCCCTGACTTCGGGTTCCAAATCGGCCATTTCAGCGATACCGCCGGCGTTATCAGCTACCGGACCATAGGCATCGACGGAAACCGTAGTTCCCACGGTGGAAAGCATCCCTACAGCAGCAATGGCAATCCCATAAACGCCCGCAGCCTGATAGGCAATGATTATGGCCACAATAATAGTTAAAACCGGAAGGGTGGTGCTGCCCATCCCCAGGGCCAGGCCGCTGATAATATTGGTAGCGCTGCCTGTTTGGGAAGCCTTCGCAAGTTCCTGAACCGGCCTAGATTCATATGAAGTATAGTAATCCGTCAGCTTGCCGATAACAACCCCGGCCAAAAGCCCGGCAATGATTGCTATAAAAGGCCCTACTTCATTCAAAATATTTATAGAAAGGAAGTAGGAAGCTATGATCACAATCAGCGCAGCAACCAAAGTAGCACGTTCCAGCACAGCGCCCAGACGTGCACCCTCCTTGGCGCGTACAAAGAAAAAGCCTATAATCGAAGCAATAATCCCTACAGCGGAAACCAGCAAAGGAAGCAGGATTCCATCTGTTCCATAGATCAGGATACCAACAGTCATGGTAGCTATAATGGAACCAACATAAGATTCGAACAGGTCTGCACCCATGCCGGCAACATCACCCACGTTATCGCCGACGTTATCAGCAATGACTCCGGCGTTGCGGGGATCGTCTTCGGGGATCCCGGCTTCCACCTTGCCAACCAGGTCCGCACCAACATCGGCGGCTTTAGTATAAATACCCCCGCCCACGCGGGCAAACAAAGCAATAGAACTGGCCCCAAGGGCATATCCGTTCACAATATTGGGTTCACGGAAAATAAGATAGAGGGCACCAAGACCCAAAAGTCCGATTCCAGCCACCAACATTCCCATAACGGAACCGCTGGAAAAAGCTACATTAAGAGCTTCATTGAGCCCCCTGCGGGCAGAGTTAGCCGTACGCACATTGGCAATCGTAGCTATTTTCATCCCCGCATATCCGGCAGTGGCTGAAAAAACAGCCCCCACGATGAAACAGATGGCTGTTTCCCAGCTAATGAAAAAGCCTAACACAAAAAAAAGAACAACGGCAAAAATGGCAAGTGTTTGATATTCCCTTTTAAGAAAAGCCATAGCCCCCTCATGAATGGCCTGGGCAATTTCCTGCATTTGCTTGGTCCCGGGAAATATCCTGCTGACCCGGCCCCATAGAAAAATTGCAAAAATGATACCGATTATACCGGCTAGAGGAGCAAAAGAGAAGAGCTCCAACAATTATACCTCCTCCTTTATTTAAAATGACAACCTGGCAATCCCATACTTAGAAAATTTGGCGCATAGCTGAATAATTACTGCTTTAAAACCGGAACAACAACTGCCCGAACCCCCTTTCTGTTTTGTGTAAATTTAGGCTGCGCAGGCCTGCGCACAAAACCTGGGCAAGCAACGTCTTCGCATCCAAAACAAAAAATGGCGACATATTTCCAGGTTCAAGAATATAAATTTTTTAGTATAGGTTTTTTCTCCGTTTTAACCAACTAAAAAAGTCAGGATGACAGCCAGAACCATAAATCCAACAGCAAGCCCGGTGGTAATACGGCTTAAAAGCTCATCCAGCCCTTTTTTCTTGCCAAACAGTGACTGAGCGCCTCCGGTTATAGCCTCGGATAGACCGGCGCTGCGGCCGGATTGAAGTAAGACAGTAGCGATCAGAGAAATACAGATAATAACGTAGATGACAGTAAACGTTGTTTTTATAGCAATCACCTTCTTATATTTAAAGTGAGGAAAATATGGGCTTTTTGGTTTAAGCCTGGCCACAAATAAATGAAAGTTTTTTTCAATGAAACCATTCCTTAAACTGCCACAATTATTTTACCACAAGAAAAAGGTACAAGCAAACCTTGATTAAGACTTACTATTACCCCAATAATGTTGATGCAGACACTTTTAATCAGTTGCAAACAGATTATCATAAACGATAGTTTGCGGAAAAACGGGGCATAGAACATTTCAGGCGAAAATATTCTTTTTGGGAAAATTGGCTGCCTTTGCCAGCCCCTCTTCGATACGCAACAAACGGTTATATTTAGATGTCCTTTCTGAACGTGCCGGCGCACCGGTTTTGATAAATCCGGCATTGACGGCTACGGCCAAATCCGCCAAAGCTGTATCTTCCGTTTCGCCGGAACGATGGGAAATTACGCAGCTATATCCCCCCTGTACAGCCATCCGGATAGCCTGTAGGGTTTCTGTAACTGTACCGATCTGATTCATTTTAATAAGAATTGCATTGGCAGTGCCCTCATCCAACCCCCTGGCAAGTCGTGCAGGATTCGTAACAAAAATGTCGTCGCCGACCAGCATCAACCTGTGGCCCAAAGCTTCAGTAAATTTTTTCCAACCGTCCCAGTCTTCCTCGTCAAGACCGTCTTCGATGCTCACAATGGGGTACTTATTTAGAAGATCACCATAGTAGTTGATCATCTCTTCGGAGTTCATCTCCAGGCCTTCACCTCTTAGTTGATATTTATCTTCTTCATAAAGTTCCGTCGCCGCAACATCCAGGGCCAGGAACACGTCACCGCCGGGTTCATACCCCGCAGCCTCGATCGCTTTAACAATCAATTTAAGAGATTCTTCATTGGAGGTCAGGTTAGGAGCAAATCCGCCTTCATCACCTACGCCGGTGCCCAGACCCATATCCTGCAGTACATTTTTAAGCTGGTGGTAAACCTCCGTTCCCATGCGCAATGATTCACGAAAATTTGCCCCGACGGGCAAGATCATAAATTCCTGGATATCTACATTGTTGTCGGCATGTTTGCCTCCGTTAAGAATGTTCATCATGGGTATAGGCAAAAGGTTCCCGTTTATCCCACCCAGGTAGCGGTAAAGAGGAAGCCCAAGTGCTCCGGCAGCAGCACGCGCCACAGCCAGGGAAACACCAAGTGTAGCATTGGCACCAAGCCGGCCTTTATTTTTTGTTCCATCCAGTTCGATCAAAATCCTGTCTATTTCACCCTGGTCCAAGGCATCTTTTCCTGTCAGTGCAGGCAAAATCCTGTCCCTGATATTTTGCAGTGCCGCTAAAACCCCTTTCCCCAGGTACCGCTTTTTATCCTTGTCTCGGAGTTCCACTGCTTCAAAAGTCCCCGTGGAGGCACCGGAAGGAACAGAAGCTCTGCCGATTGAACCGCAATCAAGCAACACATCAACTTCCACCGTAGGGTTAGCCCTGGAATCCAACACTTCACGGGCATGAATAGCCTGAATTAAAGTCGACATTTAACATTCCACCTCACCTTAATGATAATTCAAAAATTAGAACAAAAAACTGCCACTCATTTCCGGGGAAACAGGCAACGACAACAGTTTCAAGATAGTAGGAGCAACATCTGCCAGCTTGCCTCGTGGTAAAAGAGTGTGCTTAGCCTTCGTGGATACCAAAATAAAAGGGGTTTCATTTCTGGTATGAGCTGTATGCATGCTACCATCCTCATCAGACATTTTTTCCGCGTTACCGTGATCTGCCGTTACGATAGCCGCACCCTTTCTTTGCAAAATTTCCGAAACCACCCGGCCAAGTTCCCTGTCTACGACCTCTACCGCTTTCACAGCGGCCTGCAGATCACCCGTATGCCCGACCATGTCCGCATTGGCATAATTAATGACAATAAGAAGATATTTCTCCGT
Source organism: Bacillota bacterium (assembly GCA_012798755.1). Lineage (GTDB taxonomy): Bacteria > Bacillota > Dethiobacteria > DTU022 > UBA8154 > UBA9862. Next base: position 8,736 of record JAAZMP010000144.1, on the reverse strand, counting down.
TCGCAACGCTTCTAATACTTCATCGGTAATTTCTGAGGCGCTCATCTCCGGTTTGAGATCATAAGTCGGAACATGAGGAGAAGGAACAAGTATCCTATCTTCCCCGGGAAAAGCTTCCTCCCGGCCACCGTTAAAAAAATACGTTACATGGGCATATTTTTCCGTTTCGGCAATCCGCAGCTGATTAAAACCGGCCTTGGAGATAATTTCTCCCAGTGTGCCGGATAAATACTCGGGTGGAAAAACCACGGGAATTTTTAAAAAAGGATCATATTCCGTAAAAGTAACGTAGTAAGGGAAAGAAGGACTGGCGCCGCGCTCAAAATCATGAAAATTTTTGTCTACCAAGGCACTGCTTATCTGCCTTGCTCTATCGGCACGAAAATTAAAAAATATTAACCCGTCACCATTGTTAATCAATGAAGAAGGCCGGCCATATTCATTCAAAATAAGCGTCGGCGTGACAAATTCGTCAGTTTCCTTTCTTAAGTATGCCGCTTCTAAGGCAGCAAGACTATTTTCAGCCCGCTTGCCTTCCCCGTAGATATAGGCCCTGTAAGCCTTCTCAGTACGATCCCAACGCCGATCCCTGTCCATACTGTAATAGCGGCCGGCAACACTGGCCACCCGGCCCATTTTCAGATCACCCATCTTCTGTTCTAATTCCTTTAAATACCGGGCTGCACTTTTTGGGGGAGTATCTCTCCCATCTAAAATAGCATGTACACTAACATTATCCAAGCCTTCCATTTTGGCCAGTTCCAGGAGGGCATACAGATGAGTGTTGTGGCTATGCACTCCCCCGTCTGATAAAAGTCCCATGAGATGAAGGGTGGAATTATTTTTCTTAACTTTTTCCAACACATCTAAAATAACTTCGTTTCTAAAAAAATCTCCCCCTTCAATGGATTTGCTGATGCGCAGCATATCTTGGTAGACTATACGCCCGGCACCAAGGTTCAAATGCCCAACTTCGGAATTTCCCATTTGATTTTCCGGCAACCCTACGGCTTCACCGCTGGACATAAGACGCGTGAAAGGAAATTTTTTGTAGAGCCCATCCATAAAAGGTGTCCGGGCCAGAGCAATAGCATTTCCTTCCCGGCTTTCGCGCAGGCCCCAGCCATCCAGAATAATAAGCGCCAAAAAACGCTCTTTATTTTCCTGCACATCAAGTTCTCCTCTCGCTGGATGCAATCCGGATCAGCGCAGCAAAGGTTTTCACGTTAAGACTGCTACCGCCCACCAGAGCACCATCTATTTCCGCCTTGTCTGTAAATTCGGCAATATTTTCCGGATTCACGCTGCCGCCGTAAAGAATGCTTACTTTCCGGGAAACTTCCTGCCCTTTTTTCAGCAATAATGAACGCATAAAAGCAGCTACAACATTGGCCTCCTCCCCATTGGCGGGAGTCCCCGATCCGATTGCCCAAACAGGTTCATAGGCCAAAACCATTTTTTGCAAGAGATCCTTTTCTACAGCAAGCCCATCCAGAGCACTGTTTAATTGTTTTTCGATAACCTCTTCCGTCTCGCCGGCATCGCGCTGCCTCCGGTTTTCCCCGACACAAAGAATGGGTATTAGCCCGTAAGCAAAAGCCGCAGCCAACTTTTTATTGATTTGAAAATTACTTTCGCCAAAGAACTGACGCCGCTCGGAATGTCCGATAATGACATATTTTATACCCAAATCCTTTAACATCACAGGAGAGATCTCCCCGGTAAAAGCCCCTTCCTTCTCCCAATGCATATTTTGTGCTCCCAACGATATAGCAGTTTTTGCAGTCAAAACAGCAAGCCGTTCCAAAAAGAGGAAAGGGGCACAAACTACAGCCTTGACATCATCAACGCCTGCTATTTCGCGGGGGAGAGATCCCATGAACTCCTCTGCCTCCGAAAGGGTTTTATACATCTTCCAGTTGGCAACTATTATCTTCTGCCTCATCGTAATATTCATCCTCATCCCAGTTATTTTATTTAAGGTGTCAGAGAACCGTCCCCGTGTCATCTCCTCTTGTCATCTTTTTCTTGTAGGGCGGCAAGGCCGGGGAGCTTTTTGCCTCCCCAAAAATCGAGGATAGCACCGCCTCCGGTGGACAAGTGAGTAACTTTGTCCGAAAATCCAAGTTCCTTCAAGGCAGCCACGATATCGCCCCCTCCGACGATAGTTTCGGCATCTGCATCGGCAATGGCAGAGGCGATCATTTCTGTTCCTTTATGAAAGGGAGGAAATTCGTAAGCACCTAAAGGGCCGTTCCAAAGAATCATTTTGGCTCTTTTGATCACTTCCTTGTAGGCATCCACGGTTTCCGGCCCAATATCCACGGCGCTCCACCTTTCCGGTATTTCCTCCGCTTTTACCACTTTAAATGTGCTTTGAGCACGGAGTTCTTCCGTTACTACTACATCCAAAGGTAGGTAAAGTTTTGCCCGGGAGCTATCGGCTTCTTCCAAAATTTCACCGGCAACATCCAGCTTATCTTCCTCATAAAACGAACTGCCCAGGGCATAACCGCGGGCCTTTAAAAATGTGTTAGCCATAGCGCCCCCCAAAAGCAGACTATCGGCATGGTTAATAAAATGCCTTATTACACCGATTTTATCTGCCACTTTTTTTCCGCCCAAAATGACAACGAGAGGCAGCAGGGGATTTTCTTTGCTTTCATTTAAATACATAATTTCTTTTTCCATCAACAAACCGGCAACAGCCGGCAGGAAACGAGCTATACCATTTGTGGAAGCATGGGCACGGTGGGCCGTGCCGAAAGCATCGTTTACATAGATATCCGCTGGCTTGGAAAGTGCCTTCGCAAATTCCGGATCATTTTTCTCTTCCCCGGGCTCAAACCTGATATTTTCCAGCAAAAGAACTTCGCCGGGCTTTAAGGCCTGCACGGCTCTTTCTACCTCTGCCCCCACCACTGTATCGCTTTTAAAGACTTTTCTGCCCAGAAGTTGGGATAATTTTTCCGCTACCGGCCCCATCCGTAGCTCCTCGACCACCTGCCCTTTGGGGCGGCCCAGGTGGGAAGCTATAATAAGCTTGCTTCCTTTTTCCAACAGATAGCTAAGCGTAGGAAGAGAAGCCCGGATTTTAGTATCATCTGCAACTTTACCCTCCAGCGACAGGGGAACATTAAAATCAACCCGCACAAATACATTTTTTCCTTCTACGGGAATATCTTTTACAGTTAACTTGGACAATGTAGAGTGCCACCTCCGAATAAATTCTACAGCCCCTTGGAGGCCACAAAAGCGGCCAGATCAAGGACTCTTTCGGAATACCCCCATTCGTTATCATACCAGGATAAGACTTTAACCGTTTTTTCCCCTACGACCATGGTCGACAGGGCATCCACAACGGCGGAATAAGGAGTCTGCTTGTAATCTATGGAAACGAGGGGTTCGTAGGAAACATGGAGCAGCCCCTCCATGGCGGCATCACGTGATGCTTCCAGGAAAGCCTCGTTGACTTCTTCGGCAGTTACATCTGTTTCCAGGTTCGCCACCAGATCTACCAAAGAAACACAAAAAGTAGGCACCCGGATAGCCGTTCCGTTAATTTTACCTTCCAAAGCAGGCAGCACCAGGCCGATGTTGCGGGCGGCACCCGTTGATGTAGGTATCATTGATACCGCAGCAGCCCTGGCCCTGCGGAAATCTTCGTGGGTAATATCTAAAATACGCTGGTCATTAGTATAGGAATGGATCGTAGTCATAAAGGCACTTTCTATGCCCATTTTTTCTTGTAAAACTTTAACAATTATTCCCAGGCAATTGGTGGTACAGGAGGCATTGGAAACGATATGGTGTTCAGCAGGATCATAGTCTTCCTCATTTACCCCCATAACTATTGTCAGATCCACTTTTTTCCCGGGTGCTGTGATAATTACTTTTTTGGCCCCGCCTTGGAAATGTGCAGCAGCAGCTTCACGTTCATTAAAAGCACCGGTAGCCTCCAAAACTATTTCTGCCCCGGTTTCATCCCAGGCCAGTTGCGAAGGATCCCTGTGCGCCAAAATCTGAATACGTTTCCCGTCTACATATAAATTCCGGCCTTCAGCTTTTACATCTGCAGCGAAAGTCCCGTAAACAGAATCATATTTCAACAAATGGGCCAATAGCTTCGGATCACGGACGCTGTTTACCGCCACAACTTCCAATTCCGGATGTTGAAAAGAAGCACGCAAACAAGATTTTGCCACCCTGCCGAATCCGTTGATCCCTATTTTAACCTTCATGAAACTCTCCTCCTTATTAGTACTCGCCTTAATAATATAAGCTTTAAAATTGCTTTTTATCCTGTTTTGCATACTTTAAATTTTCCGGCACTCAAACTAGATTAATGTTATTATGTGCCTCGCCGAACAGTTCCAAGATTTTTTTAGCCGCCCCTTCGTCCAATACCAAAAAGTCATGGGGATGATTCCCCACCACGGCAACAATTGCTGCTGCTTTCCGGCGCCCCCCCGCTACTGCAATCACGTTTTCCACCCGGCTCCCCAGATCATCAAGATAAAGACCCAAACCGGGAATATGTTCGACAACCCCACCTGTGCTATTGTAGAAAAAACCAAAAACCTCACCCACAGCACCTTGTTTGTATAACCTCTCCATCTCCCGGGGATCTGCACCCCGGCGCCGCGCCATTTCCTCGGCCGTCCCGATTCCATGAACCAAGATACCGGCTGAATTGATCAGATCCAGGACTTCTTTGATCTTTTTCTCGCGGAGCAACACCTGAAGTGCCTTCGAACTTAAAGAATCAGGGAGATGCAACAGCCTATAGTTGGCCTTCAATTTTTGCGCTACCCTGGCTGCAATTGTATTGGCCTGATAGTCAACAACCTCCCCAAGGCCCCCCCTGGCCGGCACTACGGTTATTCCCGCAGGCGCCGGGGTTTCAGGAAGCATATCAGCTACGGCGGCACATGAAGTCCCGCCCGATATCGCCAGGACAATACCTTCCTTCAAACACTTCCTTAAAATTCGGGCTGCAGCCCGCCCCATTTCCCAGAGGACAACTTCGTCGTTTTCCAGATCCCCCGGCACAACAATGACATCCTTTACTTTCAAAAGATCGATAAGTCTTTCCTCCAGGACAGTCAGCCCTAGGAAAGACTTAAGAAAAGGGGTAATGGATTTTACCAGGGATCTGCCGGTAGCAGTAAGGGAAACACCTTTATGTTCAACGGTTACTAAACCCTGGTTTCTTAAAACTTCTATCTCCCGGCGGATCACTCTTTCCCCCACCTGGAAATAAGCAGCCAAAGAACGCCGTCCAGCAGGCGCAGAATAAAATATTTTTCTCAAAATGTGGTAACGCTGCACAAGAATTTCCGGTATTTCCGGGGCAAGAAGACTTAGCATTTCCCGGTCGGAGGTCAGTACCATTGGTAAAACCCTCCTTTCGGTTCTATTATACTATAAGAAACGGGTCAAAAAAAGACCCACGAGGGTTATTTTTGACCCGTCTTTATTTTTTTGCCGCTATTCAAGACTGCAACCCGGCATGTCAGACAGTGCGAAAACCTGCAAGACTATGTTTTTTTCTGATAAAAACATTTATTTGTGCCTTCAACTGATCCGGCGGCGTTGGGAAGAAGAAGGGATCTTCATCTCCAGGCGGTATTTGGCTACTGTTCTTCTGGAAAGCTGTATTCCTTCCTTCTCCAACAGCTCTTTTATCTTCTGATCACTGTAAGGAGCATCCGGTTTTTCTTCATCGATCAGTTGTTTAACACGAGCTTTAACACTGGAAGAAGAGTACACTTCACCTTTCGCGCCACCAATACTGCCAGAAAAAAAGAACTTTAAAGAATAAAGTCCTCTCGGTGTCTGTACATATTTATTGGTTGTAGCACGGCTGACCGTTGATTCATGCATATCTATTTTTTCGGCCACATCTTTTAGTGTTAAAGGCTGCAGATGGTGGATTCCTTTTTCCAGAAAAGGTTTTTGAATTTTTATGATCTGCTCCGTAACTCTGTAAATTGTCAGGCGCCGCTGTTCAATGCTCCGGAGCAGCCACAAGGCGCTGTCCAAACGTTCCTTTATAAAACTGTCGACACCTTCCTCACAGCCGCTGCGCAGAAGGTTACGGTAAAAAGGATTTATGTAAAGCGAAGGAAAATCATCGTTGATTACGATAACATATTCGCCTTCCACATTTTCTACGACTACATCCGGAACGATGTATTTGGTTTCACCGGCCCCGCCCAAACAGGCCCCGGGCTTGGGATCGAGCGTGCGAATAAAATCCAAAGCCTCCTGCAGTTTTTTTCGGGTAATGCCCAATTTACGTGCAACTTCCCGGTGGTTACCTTGAGCCAGTTCCGGTAGATAATTTTCCACAATTTCCGCTGCAAAAGGATTCGTATCCTCAAGAACATCAAGTTGCAACCGCAGGCACTCCCTCAAACTTCTGGCACCCACTCCGGTAGGTTCAAAAGTCTGGATCAGTTTCAACGCTTCCAAAATTTCAGTTTCGTCTACACCAAGGAAGCCGGCATGTTCAGATATTTCACCCTGTAGGTAACCATTGGCATCAAGATTTCCGATGAGGTATTCTCCAATAAGTCTTTTGGGGCCGCTTGCAGATGACAGCGTCAGCTGAAGTTGGAGATGTTCCTGCAAATTTACCTCCCGGGAAGCCAAATAATCCAGGGGAGAGACATAAGACGAACCCTTGTTCCACTCTTTCTTGTCGCCGGAACCATAGGGCTCAAAATCGCTAAAATATTCCTCCCAGTCGACAGATCCGTTTTCCACCGTATCGGGTGACTGTTCGTCCGGGTCTGTCTTGTCTGTTTCAAATTCGTTTTCTTTTTCTTGAACTTCTAACACAGGGTTGTTCAAAATTTCTTCCTGAATATGGTTCTGCAGCTCTGTCGTGGATAACTGCAAAAGGGCAATAGCTTGCTGCAGCTCCATAGTCATAACAAGTTTTTGTTGCTGCTCTATTTTCAATCCAAAATCCATAGCCGCATGAACAACCTTCGCTTAAAATTTTCGGTAATGTCTAATGTTATTTATATTCGCTGTTTCCCGGGAAAAAACCTGCTTCCAGAGATTATTTTTGCGAGGCAAAGATTGCCCCGGCTGGATTGGCTGTTTTACAGTTAATTTTTTATTTTACGGTAAAATGATGCGTTTTAGCTTTTATGCCTTCTTCAAACCCATCTCTTTTTTGGCCCTGCGGAAATTAGCGTTCATGCTGATAAAAGTATAAGCCAAGAGACCTTCCAGGCCTGTTTCCCACTCTACCAGTGTTTTTAGGATCAACGTAGCCAGTTTTTTACTGTCATGCTGGGCATACCGGGCAAGCTCATCAAGCTCAAGAAGCGGTGCTTCAATTATTTTCATGTTCCATTGGGCAAGAGCCGGGCGGTCTGCTTTTACCATGTGGGAGCCTTCTTTTTTATATTTTTCAAAAAGCTTGGGGGGCAAGTGTTTGGCGTTATTTATTACTATCCCATCAATTATGTCGGCACAACCATGCTTTCGCAGTGCCTCCAAATGATCTGAGGCGCTAAACCCTTCTGTTTCACCCGGCTGAGTCATTATGTTGCATACATAAAGACAATAAGCATCGGACTCCCTGATAGCCTCCGCTATCCCCGACAGAAGAAGGTTGGGAATTATGCTGGTATAAAGACTTCCCGGGCCAAGAATGACCGCATCCGCCTCCCTGATAGCATTTATAACCTCAGGCAGTGGAGCACAATTGGCAGGAATTAAAGAGATGTGTTCGATTGGTTTTCTTTGATCAACGATATTTGTTTCGCCCTCGGCATCGCTGCCATCAACAAACCTTGCTTTCAGTCTAATTTGTTCCAGCGTGGCCGGCAACACCCTCCCCCTGATCGCCAGCACCTTGCCAAATTCCTGAACAGCTATATTAAAACCCGTTATTTCGGTCATGGCCGCGATAAATAGGTTTCCGAAACTATGCCCCTTTAGGCTTTCATGCCCTTTAAAACGGTACTGGAAAAGCCTTTTTAATAATGGCTCTGTATCGGCCAGGGCCAGAATACAGTTGCGTATGTCCCCGGGAGGCAGTATACCCATTTCGTTACGCAGTCGCCCGGAGCTGCCGCCATCATCAGTAACAGTTACGATGGCTGTTATATTAGCCGTGTATTCCTTCAGGCCCCTCAGCAGTACGGAAAGCCCGGTGCCCCCTCCGATGGCCACTATTTTAGGTCCTTTTTCCAGGTAGCTGCGGGAATATAACCTTTCAACCAAGTGGCGGCCCTGATCAGGCAGCAGCACGTTTCCAATAGCATTGCCCATTTGCTGCAATCCCCAGAAAAGCAGCAGCAACCCCGCTATTAACATCAGAACGCTCCATAAGGGATGCGGAGAAAACGCGGACAAAAATTCTAAAACGAGGCTTAGTTTCCTTTTGAAAAAAATCCCCTGCGTCCAAAGAAATAAAAGCCCGGCCAGGAGAACAAGCAGCCCTGACAGTACGACAAGAAACCAACGCTTTACCCCCAACCCCGGGTAAAGCCATTTTGCGGCCCTGCGTAAACGATCCCACCAAGAATCCAACAATTTAATCACCTTAAATACACCCAAAATGTTACAAAGGTCAGCCCACCCCCGCGAGCGTGTCAAGGGGACGGTTCTCTGTCACCGTGTCAGGGGGACGGTTCTCTGTCACTTTCGCTGATGTTTTTCCCGCACCGTGTCAAGGGGACGGTTCTCTGTCACTTTCGCTGATGTTTTTCC
>JAAZMP010000143.1 GCA_012798755.1 Bacillota bacterium | reverse complement strand
TCCATTGCGATACGTATACAACGATTGGTTTACTGCAGAACATCGTCCGGCAAATTCGTCCGGATGATACTAAAACTATTACGCTATTCAAGGATGAAGTAAACAGACATTGCCCCTGGGAAAAAATTGCTTTAGAATAACAGAAGCCGACCCTTGTACCGCCCCAAAATAAGAGGGTGATCTTCGTGCTATTCATACCTGTAAAAGAGATTCTTTGTTAAAACAAAGAATCTCTTTTACAGGTTATGGGCACTACTTCAACATTTTTAAAATCATAAATTACAACTTTATTTGTTTCCCACCCTGCCACCAATATTTAATAATTTTATCTGCTTTTATCTTAATACTTTTTCAACTGCATCTCCAAGAATATCCAGGCCCTGTTCCAGTTGTTCATCGGTAATAACCAACGGAACCAAGAAACGAATGACGTTACCATAAATGCCCGCCATCAGGCCTATAAGGCCGTTTTGAGCACATTTAGCAACTACTTGTTTCGCTTCTTCTGGGGCAGGTTCTTTGGTTTTGCGATCTTTAACGATCTCCATGGCCACCATAGCTCCCAGCCCACGAACATCACCGATCATCTCAATTGTTTTCTGCCATTGATGCATCCGCCCCATAAAAACATCGCCAATCACCTGGGCACGTGCTGCAAGATTGTCCCTCTCAACAATTTCCAACACCTTTAGAGCGGCTGCACAGGCCATGGGGTTACCACCATAAGTGGTTCCAATTTCACCGGGGCCTACTGTATCCATGATCTCAGCACGACCAGTAACAGCGCTCAAAGGAACACCAGCAGCAATGGATTTGGCCATTGTCATCATATCTGGTACAACCCCGCTATGTTCGGCTGCAAATAACTTTCCTGTGCGGCCAAAACCAGTTTGAATCTCATCGAAAATAAAAAGAACATCATATTTTTCACAGAGTGCCTTCAATGTTCGCAAATATTCCGGCGGAGGAACGATAAAGCCGCCTTCTCCTTGCAACGGTTCAATGATTAATGCCGCCATTTTTTCTGCCTCAGCCTCGGTCACGAAGAAACGCTCAATGTGTTTTGCACACTCCATACCGCAATTAGGGTACTTTAGGCCATACTGACAGCGATAACAGTAGGGAGTAGGGATTTTATAAGTTTCCGGAGCCATTGGTCCATAACCATACTTATAAGGCTTGACCTTGCTGGTTAAAGACATCGTCATTAGTGTTCGCCCGTGAAAAGCAGCCTCTAAAGAAATAATCCCCGGGCGATTTTTGTAACGACGGGCGATTTTTATCGCATTTTCCACTGCTTCGGCACCGGCATTTATAAAGAAAGTTTTCTTGGCAAAGTCACCGGGAGTAATTTGATTAAGTTTCTCTGCCAACGCAATATACCCTTCATAGGGAATTACTTGAAAACAAGTGTGGATTAATTTGCCTGCTTGTTCTTGCACTGCCTCAACTACTTCCACTGGACAATGCCCTACGTTAAGTACACCAATTCCACCTGCAAAATCAATAAATATATTACCGTCGATATCTTTTAACAGAGCCCCGCTTGCTTCCTTTACAATGCTGTTTACCGAAAAAGCTACTCCTCTTGGTATGTTTTTCCCTACACGGTCTAAAATCTTCTGGGCCTTCGGGCCGGGTACCGTTGTTTTCATTGCCCCTTTAGTTTCATCCATTTTTTTAACAACCCCTTAAATTTATTTTTATCATTTAAGCCCTACATCCTATAACAGTCATCAAAATCTTTACCATCAACCTCCTTTCATCTATCGGTTTTTCTCTCCTAATCTAATCTTTTACAGAAGATCCAAGCTTAAGAACCCGATGAAGAAATATTTTCCGTATTTTTACCTAATACAATTAGTCTCATCCGATGGTTAACCTCGGAATCTCCCCCCAGTTTTTTTGCCTGAATAAAAAAGATTGCTCCCAGGATAATCCATCCGAAAATAATCCCCCACTCATAGGGCCAAATCAGCGCTGCAGGAGAGATACCCGGAAGGTAAAACAAAATGAAAATGAAGGCTAAACCGGCAGCAATAAAACCCACTGCTTTTCCAGCAAATACCTTATAAGGTCTCTCCATTTCCGGTTCTTTAAAACGTAAAACCAGGAAAGAAACAGCAACAATAAAATAGGCGATCACCGTAGCCAATCCGCCAGCATCAGTGAGCCAAACTAAGGCCATGCGTCCTAAAAAAGGAACCAACGCCGAAAGCACCCCGACAAGTATTACAGCATTGGAGGGCGTTTTATATTTTGGGTGAATATAGCCTAGAAAGGCAGGTAACTGCCCAGCACGGGCCATTGCAAAAAGCACCCTGCTACCACCAATATAAAAACCGTTCCAGGTACTGATAATCCCACATAAACCACCTACAACCATAACCTTACTCCAAGCAGGATGGCCTAAGGCCACACCCATGGCATCAGCTGTTACTAAAGAAGCAAAAGATAGTTCACCTGCCGGCAAAGAAAAAGAAACGGCCAAAATGATCATCATGTACCATATTGCCCCCAAAATTACCCCCATAATGGTAATAATACCTACAGTGCGAGAGGGTATTTTCATTTCTTCCGCAGCTTGAGGAACAATATCAAAACCCACCAACATGAAAGGCGTCATGATAGCCACAGTCAATATGCCCTTCATACCGCCGACAAAAGTGGGCTGCAGATATGCCGGTTGGCCATTAACTAGTGCGCCGCCAAAAAACAACACACCTATTATCATTAGGAAAATAACCACCACAGTCTGTACAATTGCAGCAAATTTAATCCCGATATAGTTAATAATCATCATAATAATTGCCCCGCCCGAGCCAACCAAAGCCCAGGTAAGATATACATCCCAACCAGCTATATTCCATAGATAAACCTGCCTAAAAGCCGGAACAAGATACTCTAACACTGTAGGCATGGCCACTGCTTCAAAGGCTACGACTGCTACATAAGCCAACACCAGCATCCAAGCACAAACAAATGACCAGAAAGGACCTAGTGCCCGCCAGCTAAAAACCTGTTCCCCACCAGCCTTGGGCATAGCAGAGGTCAGCTCGCCGTAAGTTAAGCTGATAAAGGTAACCATTAATCCACCGAGGAGAAAAGCTAAAACTGCACCAATCGATCCTGCATCATTAATCCAATCACCAGCTAAAACTACCCAACCCCAACCGATCATGGAACCAAACGCCAAGAAAAGAACATCCCTGCGTCCCAGGACCTGAAGCAGTTGTGTATCTGAACCAGACTTACTGTTCATTCTTTTTACTCTCCCTTCACAATAGATAGTAAGAGAAATTTAATACATGAAGCCTTTTCCCTTAAAACATCAATCCTTGCCTCTACTTTCTTCAGATGTTGTTCTTGTTTTTTTATATTATGATAAATCTGTCTCCCCCTCAGAAATCGTACTACTAAACCCATTATTAAAAAATAACTGTATAATAATACCGCCAAGCCTGAATAGCCCATTTATCGACGGTATTCCCGTAATTAGAAATATACTTGCAGGGGTGAATATACAGAAAGGATTGTTTAAAAAATCATTGTCGTTTTATTAGAGCTGTCTTGAAAAAAATCACCACTGCATTATAACATGCCTATTTAAAGGCTCGATTCAAAACGTAGCGGTTAGGATCGACCTCCGTGCGTAAAATATGCAGCTCTTCTTCCGTCGGAGGGGTGCTTTCGGCAATCTCCGGTGACCAGAGCAGCTCAAAGCCAGTCTCTTTGACGATTTCTTCCTTGGTCACCCCGGGATGGATCGTCTCTACCTGCATCCGCTTGGTCTTTTCCTCAAAGCCCAATACAGCCAGGTTGGTGACCACTTTGTAGGGGCCGCTGCCGGGAGGTAGGCCGACCTTTTCACGGGCGCCTTTACCGTTCAGATAGCCCGGGCTGGTGTAGAAATCCAGTTTTTTAATAAAACGTCTTTTTTCATGCCGCATGAGGATTATGAAGCGCCAACTGCTCGAGGCCAGGTCATTTGCTCCACCGCTGCCCGGGAAACGGACATCGGGTTTGTCGTGGTCTTTGCCGACGAAGGTGGAGTTCAGGTTGCCATACATATCGATCTGCGCGCCTCCTAACAAAGAATAGTCCATTAGCCCACGTTGGCCGGTCTCCATCACTTCTGTCATGCTGCTGGCCATGATCCCTTTGTAGAAGGTGCGTGAGTTGCCGACGGTGATCGGCATCTCCGTCAGTTGGGGGCCGATGCCCCCAGCCTCAAAGAACAAAAGCAGGTTCGGCGCGGTGGTCTTTTGGGCCAGCATGGCTGCTGCACAGGGCATGCCTGTTCCCACGGCTGTTGTGGAGCCATCTTCCAGCATGCGGGCCATCTGGCAGATCAAGAGCTCGATCTGGTTGTATTGCATCGTTTAAAGGCCTCCTTTCTCGTAGCGATGGGTTTCCCTGGCCCGCAGCGCGCTGAGACGCCTTAGTGCACCGCTGGCTCGCAAGAAATCCCAGTGGTTATCTATGTCGTAAACGTATTTGGCGAGGTGTTCTTGTAAAACGGCCTCATCTCTTTCGGCGGCGAGCAGTTCGGCAAAGTATTCTTCGTCGCTGAAGTAGTGGTAGGGCATGTTCGTAGGATAGGCACCCAGGGGTACCTCGATGACGGCGTCTACGTTGTAGTAGGGTATCACTGTAAGGT
>JAAZMP010000142.1 GCA_012798755.1 Bacillota bacterium | reverse complement strand
CTCTGAAGGATCCCCAGCCATAAACTCACTCAACAAATCAACAACCTTCTCATCCTCTAGATCTGCTACAGCTTGTTGTAGTAGGTTAAAATCCAAGATATGAACCTCCCCTAAAATTAATGCAACCCCTAATTTTACCTAACCCTTTTTAATCATTTTCACCAAGCATCAATACAGTTAAATATGCAAATACAATGCCAATTAAAAAAAGCCGTGATTGTTGGGCTTGCCAAAGTATTGCTGAATAAATTTTTGTCTATTGTAATCATTTTTTGCGAAAAAAAATTGTCACTCAGCACTCCTACCTGGTACAGCATTAGAGACTATAGAGCCTAATAAAGACTTATTTAAACAAGGACAGTCAGGCGGGAAGCATGGTCTGAAAATGCTCAGGAGCCACACGCCATTAGGTCTGCTTTGTGAGAACAAGGTAGTGATAGTACTGCTCCTGCATAATTCCATAAAAGCAATGGGGCTTCTCTCCCGAAAAGGCTGCTGGGGAATCGATCACAATGTGTGATATCGATTCCTCCTCCGGCTTGCTGGACACTAAGATAAGATACTATAATAATAAGGTACATGAAGGAATTAAAGGGGAGAGAGGCTAACCAGGTGGCGTACCGGGTTGAAACGGCTCGAAGAACGAATTTTCAGGGAGCAGGCTTCAAATACTAACACCGAAAGTATAGGTAAAATTCAGGTTGAAGCGTGAGCTGGCTTTTGTGGGAGATGCTTAGTGACTAAGGGATAGCCGTTTTTGCGCGAAGGATTAAAGGAAAAAGGAGTAGGTACTACTGGATAACAGAAGCAAATAGCATATTTAGAACTGCTTTCTGGAACGATTAATACCCGCCAAGTTTGACGCAGTGTGCAGTAATAATATATTGCTCTCAGTTGCAAGTTTTGTTAACATGGTTGACATGTTGCTCTACTAGTTCTATAAATTTTATTCAAACAAAACACTTCAGCAATTATAAAGCTAAAATAAAAAGGAGATATTTGATGGGCAGCATAAATAATTTTTACGCATATGCAGTGATTATCATGAACAAAGATGGTAAAATAATTTATTCCAATGTTTACCATGACAGCTTTCAAAGAAAGCAGCAACCCTGCGAAACGTGCCAAAATAATAATGGCAATATATTGGAGCTGTATCCCGATTTAAAGCACTCCCGGAATACGCTATCTAGCTATCTAAAAAACGGCAGACTCACATTTAAAAAAAAGCAGGTGTTAAAAGATTATAAGGGTAAGCAAATAGAAATAAACAGCCTAAACATACCCATCATCCATGGGCGTGAAATTATAGGCGTTGTAAGCTTAATCCAACATTGTAATGGGATAAGTAATTTTGACCGTGATGATGTGAGAAAGTCAGTTAACATATTGGACTATACTACTCATTGTGAATTTCCCGCCCCGATCTATAATTTTAACGATATTATCACAAATAATGAAGATATGCTGCAAAATATAGAGAGAGCAAAAGTTATTTCAAATAAAGTTTCATCTATTTTAATTTATGGAGAAACAGGTACAGGCAAAGAGCTATTTGCCTCTGCCATTCACAATCACAGTAGCAGAAGAGGAAAACCGTTTATCGTTCAAAATTGCGCCGCAATACCCGAAACCCTAATAGAATCATTATTTTTTGGGACTACGAAGGGTGCTTTTACCGGCGCTATTGATAAACCGGGGTTGTTTGAATCCGCTAACCAAGGCACCCTATTTCTTGATGAAATCCATTCAATGCCGGTCAATCTGCAAGCAAAGCTACTCAGGGTGCTGCAAGATGGGATAATTAGACGGGTAGGCAGTTCCAAAGAAAGGAAAGTCGACGTAAGAATAATTACGGCCATGAACATTGATCCCTTAAAAGCTGTAAAAGAGGGCAGCCTCAGGCGAGATCTGTTTTATCGTTTAAATGTAGCTAGCTTGAAACTTATCCCTTTACGTGAAAGAAAAAAGGATATCCCCTTATATGTTGAACATTTTATTCGCTACTACAACCATAAATTTAGTAAAAAAGTCGTAGGCGTAACAAATAAAGTTAAAGAACTTTTTGAGGCTTATGATTGGCCGGGGAATGTACGCGAAATTCAACACGCTATTGAGGCTTCTGTGGCTGTTGCCGGTCATGGCAAAATAGATATACGCCATTTGCCCGTTTATCTTATTGAAAAAATTGATAGCCCAAAAGAAGCAGGTAGCATAGAAAAAGAAGCTGTTAAAAAAGCAATAGAAACAACACAACCCTTGCGGGACACTATTGAAAATTTTGAGCGTAGCATAATAATCAAGGTTCTGGAAAAAGCTGGTGGTAACGTTTCCCAAGCTGCCGACAAGCTTAAAATTACACGGCAGTCTCTTCATTACAAACTGAATAAATACAATATTACTTGCAGGCGCTATTAGAAGCGTTGTTTGATTGAGGAAAGAGAAGGGTGCTACTAATTAAATTTAATAGCATCCGGGGGGATTCGAAAGCTGGCTGCTATTACCTTCCGGGCAATTCATTTCACAACTTGCCATCAGGTCCACTGCGCCGCTTCCAGCCAGCGATATCCCCAACTAGACAGCCCGGGCGAACTGGCTGTGATAGAGGTCTGCATAGAAGCCTTTCCGGGCAAGCAGGCTTTCGTGGCTGCCCTGCTCAATGATCTCGCCACCGCTCATCACCAGGATCAGATCGGCGTTGCGGATTGTGGAGAGCCGGTGAGCGATAATGAAGCTCGTTTTGCCCTTCATCAGATTATCCATGGCCCTCTGGATTAGAAGCTCCGT
>JAAZMP010000225.1 GCA_012798755.1 Bacillota bacterium | reverse complement strand
GAGACCGAACGCGGGTAGAAAAAACGAAAAAGCGCGTTCCCCCCAACGTGACCGCTCAAATATTCTGGCTCAAGAACCGCAAGCCGAAAGAGTGGCGGGACAGACAAGAGCACGAACACAAGGGCGAGGTGGGCGTCAAGATAGTAGATGATATTTGTGAAGGTTAGGCTATCAGACCTCATAGCACCGGCATTTTTTGACCTGCATGGCGAGATCAAAAAAGATGCTCACCGGGAAGTTTGGCTGAAGGGCGGTCGGGGCTCAACCAAGTCGACGTTTATCAGCATACAGATAGTGCTCGGAATTATACGCGACCAGGATGCAAACGCATTGATTATGCGGCGCTACCAGAATGAGCTAAGGGATACGGTCTACGGTCAGTTTGAGTGGACTATTTCCCGGATGGGTGTCGGCGATTATTTCAAGTTCCAGGTCAGCCCGATGCAGATCATCTATCTGCCCACCGGTCAGAAGATAGTTTTTAAAGCCGCCGACAACCCGAGAAAGATGAAATCCATCAACCTCGGGCGGGGCTACATCAAATATGCATGGTTCGAGGAATTAGATCAGTTTACAGGCATGGAGGAAATCCGCAACATTCTTCAGTCACTATTTAGGGGAGAGGATAAGCAGCGGATTTCCTTCTTTTCGTATAACCCGCCAAAGTCCGGGCGTAGCTGGGTAAACCAGGAATCGAAGGTGCCGCGCCCTGGGCGACGGGTCCACCACTCTGATTACCTGGCCGTCCCCCCGGAATGGCTGGGAGAACGGTTCCTTGCCGATGCAGCGCATCTGGAGAAAGTGAATGAAACTGCCTACCGGCATGAATATCTGGGAGAAGAGGTCGGCACCGGCCTTGAGGTTTTCAATAACGTGGAGCTCCGCCCCGTCGGGCAGGACGAGATCAACGTATTTGATCAGATCCGCCAGGGGCTTGACTTCGGCTATGCCGTCGATCCGCTCTGTTTTGTGCGCATGCACTACGACCGCACCAGGCGCCGGCTTTACCTGTTCAGGGAGATCAGTGGGTTGAACCTTTTCAATCGTGAGTTTTGGGAAAAGGCTCAGCGCTACAATGATGCTGTGACCGTTGCCGACAGTGCGGAGCCGAAAAGTGTTGACGAGTTAAAAAGTTTCGGGATGCGCGTCAGGGGAGCCCGAAAGGGCCCCGGATCGGTCGAATTTGGCATCAAGTTTTTGCAGGACTTGGAGCAGATCGTCATTGATCCGGTCAAATGTCCGCTGGCCGCTCGGGAATTCATTAACTACGCGCTGGAAACGGACCGTTCCGGGACCATCATCAGCCGGTTCCCGGACAAGGACAACCACAGTATTGACGCCGTACGCTACGCGCTCGAAAGCGACATGGGGCGGAGGGCGGCGGGTATGCAAGCGAAACCTGCTGGATGGTAAGGAGTGATATTGTGCTGACAGATACAAATTTTTTGAATGCTGGCAACCCCTGGCCGCCGCCGGAGGAGATGGAGCGGATCACGCTCTATCGGGAAAACCGACGGCTTTTTGAGGGTGAACACGACAAAGTTTTCAAAGACTGGGTGCGCCTGCTGCGCGACGATCAGCAGGCAACATTGGAAATTATCCTCAACTGGCCGAGGCGGCTGTCAACCTTGTTTGCCGATCTTTTACTCGGTGAGCAACCGCAGGTGGAGGCCGGCGATGAAGGAAGCAAAGAGCAGGAAATGCTTGACCGGCTGGTGGCCAGCAACAACTTGTTTAACTCGGCGTACGAGGTGGCGCTCGATGTGAGCCG
>JAAZMP010000141.1 GCA_012798755.1 Bacillota bacterium | reverse complement strand
TACGGCGCTTAGGATGACAATAGCGGCAGTGTTTTATAAAAATATGTTTTTTTCAGTGGTTTCGGATCTATTGTGTTGTTGTATCGTTACTGTCGCTATTAAAACAAACAACACAGTAGGACCGTCCCCGTGTGTTATTGGCGGCGGAGGGGGGTGGCGGTTGAAATGTGTCCGGCTATGGATTCTACGATTTTGCCTTCTACAAGGATCTGCACGGCTTCAATTTCTTCCAGCTGGGTTAATGTCCAAACGATGGAGCTAAGCAGCACCCCTTCCGTTGCCGATCCGTAGTTGGCGTCTGATATGTCGCTGGAGAAATTAACATAAGCAATTTCATCTTCTACCCAAAGATCCAAAAGCTTGGTGCTTTCCGGGATAATCCTGGTTAATTTCATGTCCTGTGGCCCTTTTAGCAGTTCTTCGAGCAATTCCTGTGGTCCGAGTTCTCTGTTTACAGTCCGTATTTCCCGGCCCAGCTTGAAGTCAGTATCAGTTACCTCCATGAAATAAAGTTCTGCGGTGCCTTTTTCCGGGGCCGCTCTTTTGATAATTTTTTCTCCGGCAAATTCCTCCAGGATGTGCCGCAGCGCGGGTATTTCCCTGTTGCTTATGATAAAAACCGCGGCGTCATCGGTTACCCACTTGGCTGTTGCAAATTCGCCAATGTAATAATCGAAAATCTTCCGGCCTTTGGGTTCAAAATAGACATGACCTTCGGCCAGCGTGCCAAACTCTGCACCTGATAACAAGGTAGCCGCCTCCGGCTTATTTGTATAGAAGATGTCTATAAAATCCTTTTCATCTGCCCCCTGGAAACGCAGTACATATTCGTAGGGATCGTTTTCCAAAATTCCCGTTTTTTTGAGCTCCATTTCCGGCGAAAGAATTTCCGGGAATCTGCCGGCTTCGGGCCAGGTTCTTTTTACCTTCGCCAATGTCCCTGAGCGGTTTAACTCCCGTATTTTTATTCCTTGCGGCGGTTTCCATAAAAAGACATCATCGTTCAATGAAGGGTTAATCCGAAGCTCTTTAAATTCTACCACGAGGGCCGAGCCTTCGGGGTGGTTTAAAATTTTACGCAGGGGAAGCTTGGTAGCCTTATCCACCCACATCTGATGAAAGACGTTGCTTCCGAGGAAACGATATTCCAGCATTGTGGCCTCCCGGCCAAAAAGCTTTTCAGTACCGAGCGTGTTGACTTCTTCTGCTTCCTGCAGCTCCCATACCGCGGTACCAATATGGTAGCGGTATAATTCTTTTTCCGGAAAAACATTATCTATGGTAGCCCCTGCGGTTTTTATTTCAACCAATTTTTCCCCGTCGCTGATGTAGTGCACCTCGGAATTGTTATGGCGGTGACAGGCAGAATATTTGAAGGGTTTTTTGTATTGGATTTCAATTGTTTCCCGAAAATCATCTGCTCCATTTCTGATGGATCTGATTTCGGCGGTTCCGCTGTAGCTTTGCAGTTCTTCGTAGGCTTTGGTCACGGCATGGACAATACTGGTATCTTCGGAACCGGGAAAGTAGTTCCAAAGGCCGATTGCCAACAGCAATGCCGCAGCCGCGGTAACTATTCCTTTAAAAAAGCGTGTCCGGAAAAAGTTCCGGGAATTCCGGGGTGGTTTATTTTTTCTTAATCGCTTTACTGCCCTGATAGTTTCATAGTTTTTTTCCATTTCCGGTTCTACAGTGTAATCTTCCCGGCTGTAGGCACGCGGTTTTCTTTCTTGAATAAGATCCTCTATAAAATCATCGATTTTACGCATCTGTTCTATTTTAAACATTGAAAAAACCTTCTTTCTCCAATATTTCTTTCAGGGCTTGCACGGCTCTGAATTGAAGACTTCTTATTGCTCCTTGGCTGCGCCGCATTTTTTTAGCCACATTTCTGACCGGCCAGCCTTCAATGATCCTTAATGTTAAAACCTTCCGGTGATCCGGGCTGAGCTTGCTCATAGCCTGTTGTACGATCATTTTTTCTTCTGCCTCCTGGAAATGTTGAGGGGGATCCCAGCCTTTGTCATGCAATTCATCCATGGATATAGTGCTGATTTGCCGCGCACGCTTACGCCAAAGATCTGTAAGTAGGTTTCGTGCTGTCACGAAAGTGTAGGCTTCGGCTTTTTCTTTTTCATTTATGTTTCCAGTTTTTAGTTTATGACAAATTTTATCCAGCGTTTCCTGGGTTAGCTCTTCAGCCTCCTCCCGGTTTTGCATTTTATAATAGAAGAATCGGTAAATGCGGGGCCAGATCTTTTCGATCCAGGATTCTAAACGATTGTTTTCCTTGGTACTTTTTTCCATCCGGTGTCACCTCAAAGTCTGTGTTCCAGAACACTTGTCTCTATAATAAAAGACGTTGAAAGTTTAAGTTTTGTTGCGAACAATGATAAATTAAAATATTTGACTATCGTAAACGAAATATAAGAGGAATGTATGGAAACCCATAAAAACCGCAAGGGTTTTTTCAGGAACTTTGATAAAATCTTTAAGTTGGCCGGTTGAAGGGTACATATTTGCACTAGAAGGAATATTCAGGGTTTTGTGGAAGTTATTTAATAAAAGAAATAGTTTAACATGCAAGGAGGTTCGTATGGATAAAAAGTTGACTGCGAAAATTTTACAAAATGTAGAAAATCTTCGTGATGAAATTGTTAAAGCTGTTTCAGATGTAGTGAAAATTAAAAGTGTTACTCCGGAATTTGGTTGGGAACCCGAAGTTTCTAGCGGTGGGGAAAGTGAAGTAACTCGTTACACAAAAACTATTTTTGACAAGATGGGAATTGAAAATGAACTTTATGAAAAGGAAAAGGGCCGGGCCAATCTTTGTGCCCGCTACAAAGGCGCAGGCGGGGGCCGCAGCCTGCTTTTTAACGGTCATGTGGACGTTGTGCCACCGGGGGATTTAGATGAGTGGGATGGGGAGGATCCTTTTAGCGGCCGGGTGGATGAAAAATTCATCTATGGGCGTGGTTCTGTTGACATGAAAGGCGGAAACATTGCTGCTATTTTTGCCCTTAAAGCTCTGCAGCAGGCTGGCATTCATACTAAAGGGGATATTGTTTTCCAAAATGTAGTGGGCGAGGAGTGTAAGGTAAATGAAATAGGTACTACTGCATGCCTTGAAAAAGGCTATACAGCGGATGCTGCCATTGTTTGTGAACCCACTTGTTCAGAAAATGATCCCTTTATGATCCATGTTGCATCAGTGGGTGTTTTGGAGATGAAATGGTCGGTGAAAGGGAAATCCTGCCATGTAGGCTTACGGGGGGAGGTCATTCGTGACGGGGGTGGCGGCATGGATGTGGGTGTGGATGCTTTTGAAAAAGGAATGATTGTTTACAATGCACTTAAAGAATTGGAAAGACAGTGGGGGCAAACTAAAGCGCACCCGCTGTATAAAGCCGGGCAGTTTTGTATTAACGCTGCTACGGTAAAAGGAGGTGTCAGCCCCAGCGTTGTTCCGCCGGATATAGAGATGTCTTACGCAATTACGTATCCGCCGCAGGAGTCTGCATCGGGGATACAAAAAGAAATCGAACTTTGTGTGCATAACGCTTGCCAAAATGATCCTTGGCTGCGGGAGAAACCTCCGGAAATTACCTGGCTTTTTGATTGGCCGCCCTTTAACACCGATTTAAAAGAAGATATCTGTTCCATCTTGCAACAAACTGCCCGAATGATTTGCCCGGAAGCGGGGCGATTTAACGGTTTTGAGGCTGTTTGTGATGCATCTTTTCTACAAGAAAAAGGCATTCCCGCAGTTGTTCTTGGCCCCGGGTATGGGAAATATGCCCACAGTGTAGCTGAAAGAGTGCCCATTAGTCAACTAATCGATGCAGCTAAAATATACGCTCTTACCATGGTTTCTTGGTGTGGTATTGCTTAAAATAAGGTATTGAATACAACAATAAATTTCCTAGCTTTCATGCTATAACAGGGATAGATGACGGGGGGACGGTTCTCGGTGTCAGGGGGACGGTTCTCTGTCACCTCGATAATGCTGTGATCTTATTTTAAAAAGTAACTAAGGTGACAGAGAACCGTCCCCCTGACACCGTCCCCCTGACACCAGCCTATTGCCACCGAATTTTTATCAGTTTCAAGGTGACAGAGAACCGTCCCCTCGTCATCGTCGTCCCCCCGTCATCTGTCCCCCCGTCATCGTTTCCGTCATCTCCCCCCTCCCCCCCCGCCATCTCCATAATAAATGTCTTTCCTTTCATAGGCAGAATCAAAAAATATGGTTGACATTGAAGCTTGTACTATGGTACACTTGCAGTTAAGCGCAAAAAATACAATCAATGAGGGGAAAAGTAGATCTGCGGATGCTTTTTTCAGAGAGCCGCCGGGCGGTGTAAGGCGGCAGGCACTGCTGACGAAAGCCCTCCCCGAGTGGGCGATTGAAAGTACGGTTTAAGGATGCAATTGAAAGCATGCTTCGCGGTACCGGTATGTCGCCACGGATACTTACCGTTATCAAAGAGCTATTATGTTATTACAAGAAACTTTTTTGCAAGGCGGAAAAGGTGGATCCTATGGCGGGG
>JAAZMP010000140.1 GCA_012798755.1 Bacillota bacterium | reverse complement strand
TAATGAGGCCAATCCTGGCCCCAACCATCCGCTCAGCTTCCGCAACGGCAATGTTTATGGAATCAACAGTCCTTTCCAGGTCTATAATTACGCCCTTCTTGATCCCCTCGGAGGGACTTGTCCCCACTCCGATAATGTTAATGGTGCCGTCTGCTAGCATTTCTCCAACTATGACTCTGACATGCGATGTTCCTATATCCATTCCTGCAATGATCTCTTTCCTATTCAACCTCACACCCCCTAAAGTTGCGGGCCTTCCAAAATTTTCACTTAATTTACATATTCCACATTCTTATTTTATTTCCTTTTAACACAAATAATTATTTTTCCCTAGGCTTGAATACCGGCATTTCGGCGACTCTTAAATCCAGGTGGCCGGAAAAAGGATCATGATCCTCTAAAAACAAGCTTTGATCAATACGACATAATACTTCGAGTTTTTTCGCTAAATTTTCGCTATTTCCCAGCCGTACTTCCATTCCTTTCCATGTATATACAATTATTTGTTGTGGATTTTCCACGTTTACCTCTGCCAACGGCAAAGCAGGGTTATTTTCCAGCACTTCTAAAAACTGTTCAACCACTTCGCCACGCAAACGATCTGCAATCTCTGTTCCTACGTCCATTTTTCCCCAAAGCAATCCATTTACAAGGGGCAGTTCGCCCTCATAATTATCTTTGATGCCGACAAAAATGCCATCTGGAGCCAGCTCAAGGTAGTAACCATGGTAAGGCACCAGAACAAGGGGATGTTTTTCTTGTATGGAAATAAAAAGCTTGTCCGGCAAAATCTTTTCTACCTTCACATCTGAAACCCTGGGAATAGCTGAAATGCGCTCCCTTAGTTCCGGGGAACTAATTTTCCAGATGTTCGCTCCCTCCTTGATCAACATTGCTGTGTAAATTTCATCAGATGAAAGCCTGTCCAGGCCATCTAAAGAAATTTCTTTAATAGTAAACAGGGGAGCACGCAGAAAAAGAAACAAGGATAGGATACCAATCAAAAACAATAAAATGAAAACAAATTTATCTTTTATTTTTTTTTTGGCCTCGCGCTTTACATCTGATTCATGTTCTTTTAAATAAGATATATCGCGATAATTACTCAACTTCTCTTACCCTCATTATTAAATTCTTTTAATTTTGGCCCCCAGTTGTTGAAGATCATGTTCAATATTTTCATAGCCGCGATCAATATGATTTATTTTATTAATCACCGTAGTTCCTTCTGCCGCAAGGCCCGCTAAAATCAAAGCTGCCCCTGCCCGGAGATCGGTGGCCTCTACTTCGGTCCCTGAAAGTCTTTTAACGCCTTTTATAAAAGCAGTCCTTCCCTCTACTGATATGTTGGCATTTAGCCGCTTAAGTTCTGTTACATGTTTGAAGCGATTTTCAAAAATGCTTTCCATAATTTTACTGTGACCATCCGCTACTGTTAAAAGTGCCATGATTGGTGCCTGCAGATCTGTAGGAAAACCGGGGTAAGGCAAAGTGCGCAGGGTTTCGACAGCCTTAAGTTTTCCGCCGATAATCTCCAAGCTATCTTCCGTAGCCCTGATTTCTATCCCGGCTTCTTTCATTTTTGCTACTACGGCATCTAAATGAACGGGAATTATTTCCTTCAACAACAACCGGCCCCCCGTTATAGCCGCAGCCATTAAATAGGTTCCGGCCACGATGCGATCCGGTATGATACGGTAAGAACATTTCCCAAGTTTTTGGACGCCCAGTATGCGCAGGGTCTCTGTGCCGGCCCCGCGAACATTAGCTCCCATGGCATTTAAAAAGTTTTGAAGGTCTACTATTTCCGGTTCTTTGGCAGCGTTGCTTATAACAGTTTTTCCTTTGGCAAGTGCTGCTGCCATCATAAGGTTTTCGGTTGCACCAACGCTGGGGTAATCCAAATGGATTTTTGCCCCGGCAAGTGAGGAGGCGGAAGCTGTGATAAAACCGTTTTCCTCTCTTACCTTGGCACCCAATGCCTCTAAACCTTTTAAATGAAGATCAACGGGCCGTGGGCCTATGGAACACCCCCCGGGGTACGTTACCTTTACCTCGCCCAAGCGTGCCAGAAGCGGCCCCATAAGGAAAATTGAGGAACGCATCTCCCGCATAAGTTCATCGGCAATCGTACAGCTATGTAAAGCATCCACCTTCAAATTTAATCTGTTTTCATTATAAATAACCTTGGCACCAAGGGATTTTAAAATTTTGGCCATGACATGCATATCTGAGATATCGGGAATGTTGTGCAATTCTACCCAATCCTCGCTGCAAAGAACCGAAGCAGCCATAATCGGAAGCGTGGAATTCTTGGCTCCCTTTACAGACAAAGAACCTTCTAATTTGTTACCTCCTTCAACAACAAACTTCTTCATGTTTTTTCTCCCCTATTTACTGCCGTTTTCCCCGACAACCTTGATTTCCGGTTCCAGTTCTATCTGAAAATTGTCTTTTACTTTTTGCTTTACTATTTCCATAAGTGCTAAAATATCCCCGGCCGTAGCATTCTCTCTGTTAATAATAAAATTTCCATGCTGAAGGGAAACTTGGGCTCCTCCTATGGACATGCCTTTGCAACCTGATTGCTCGATAAGAAACCCGGCCGGTTTTCCCGGATAATTGCGAAAAACGCTTCCTGCACTGGGGTAAAGCGGGTGTTTAGCTAACCTTTCATCCAAGATCATTTTTGCTTTTCGCTCTATTTTATTTATATCACCTGAAATAAGTTCCAAAACACCATCCAAAATAATTACTTCTTCTTCCTGGAAGGCGCTCCACCTGTACGAAAATTTCAGTTCCCTGCCGGAACGGATTTTGCAATTTCCGGTAAAATCAATAGTTGATACCTCTTGCACCAATTCTCCTATGGTAACCCCATACGCACCGGCATTCATGTACAAGGCCCCTCCCAAACTTCCCGGTATTCCTGTAGTAAATTCCAATCCGGAAAGGCCTCTCTTTGCAGCCTTGGATCCTAACGTGGAAAGGGGCAGGGCTGCACCTGCCCTAATACTATTGTTTGAAAAATCACAAAAGGAGCACATATCAGCCAGGCTAAGAACTATTCCCCTTATCCCACCATCCCTGACAAGCAAGTTGGTACCCTGGCCCAAAACATAAAGGGGTATCGCCTCTTTTTGCGTCAACTTGAGCACTCGGCTTAGCTCCTCAATGCTTTGGGGGTATATCAAGAAGTCCGCCGGACCGCCGACTTTCATGGAAGTATGCCTTGACATCGGTTCATCCTTCAGAGGAGGCTTTTTTAAAATCCGGTACAACTTTTTCTGCCATGCCAACCATATACACCTCTGTAATTGATTTCAAAAATGTTATCAGAGCAGCGGTTGCGTTCACATTATATGCTATGCACTAAACAAAAAAGCTGTTCCTGATCAACACTTGTCCATCCTTCTTTTAAAG
>JAAZMP010000139.1 GCA_012798755.1 Bacillota bacterium | reverse complement strand
TTTGTTTTCAATGCGGAGCATTTTAAAACCCCATTTCTAACCTCTTTTTACCTATATTATACCATGAATCGCGCGGTTAAGGGAAACAATTTAAGGGGGAAAGAGGGTTTTTCAGTGGTTTCGGACGTACCTATTGTGTTGTAGCAATGTTATTACCATTGCTGGAAATGAGCAGCATGATAGGCCCGCCTCTGTTCTTTATGTGTTCCGAAATGCCTTAACAACACAATAGGTACGTCCCCTTGTGTACCCTTGTGCACCCCGTCTCCCACAAATTATCCAGGTGGTTGCAAGTTTTGTATTGATGCAATTACCCATACAGGGTAGTTTTTTTTAGGGTGGTACTGTATAATGTTGATAGCATCATAAATGATGCCGAAAGCACGAGATAAATACAGAAAAGAAATTTTTTAAGGAGGTGTGTTCCTGGCCCTTTTGGCCAGGTGCAAAATGAATAAAGAGAAACTTATCGCTATTGCCGGCAAAGGCGGTACAGGGAAGACAACCTTCACTGCTCTTCTGCTGCACTTTCTAACCAATCAAGATAGCGATAGAGCCATTTTGGCCGTTGATGCAGATGCAAATGCCAATTTGAACGAGGTTATGGGCTTGGAGGTAGACGAAACAATCTCTGCCACATTGAAGGATATGAAAGACTCGCGCAAGGTTCCTTCCGGCATGAGCAGGGATATGTTCATGAAGATGCGTCTTTCCCAGTCACTTGTGGAAACAGACCAGATAGATCTTTTGGTTATGGGGAACCCCGAAGGCCCCGGTTGTTACTGTTATCCCAATGATTTGTTGAAGACCTATCTCGAAAAGCTACGCGTTAATTATGATTATGTGCTCGTTGACAACGAAGCGGGTTTGGAGCATCTTAGCCGCCGTACCATTGACAAAATTGATTATCTTTTGGTTACCAGCGATGCTACAGCCCGTGGTGTTCGTTCCGCCGGTAGAATCTATGATATTATCAAATCAGTAGGTATTGATGTCAAGCAGATCTACCTAATCATTACCATGACCAAAAATGGGGAAATAAGCAACTTGCAAAAAGAAATCGACAAAACAGGCCTGGAACTTATTGGCACAATTCCCAGTGACGAGTTAATCATGGAATACGATCTGAATGATGAGCCGCTTTACAATTTACCTGAGGATTCCCCGGCGATGAAGGCTGTAAAAGAGATCGCTATGAAGCTCAATCTTTAGGCATTTCCGGAAGAACCCTCAGCGCTCCGCGAAAGGGATTACCGCGACAGGGGAATCTATAAACGGGGCTGTGCTGCTTTCGGATGTACAAGGAGTTGGTTGTAATGGAAGGCCCCCTTTCGGCTGCGGATATCAAAAGAATCATTCCCCATCGTTATCCTTTCCTGCTGGTAGACAAAATAACAGAAGTTGTTGCCGGCCAAAAGGCCGTAGGCCTAAAAAATGTTACTGTAAATGAACCTTACTTTCAGGGACATTTTCCCGGGGATCCCGTGATGCCGGGTGTTCTTATCCTGGAGGCCATGGCCCAGGTAGGTGCGGTAGCCCTGCTTAGCAAAAACGAATTTAAAGGCAAACTGGCCCTGTTCAGAGGGATAGACAAATGCCGTTTCCGGGGAATAGTGCGCCCGGGGGATACCCTTAAGATCGAAGTTTCCCTTACCGGGCTTAAAGGGGTCGTCGGCCGGGGAAAAGGGCAGGCGTATGTCGGTGAAAGGCTTGTGGCTTCTGCTGAACTGGTTTTTGCCCTGGCCTAGTATTTTTAGCATTTCCTGTTAATGGATTGACAGGAAAAAACATTTATACTACGATATGGATAGTATTTGAAAAAAATTTTATAACTTTTTGCTTAAGCTCTTATCAAGAGCGGGGGAGAGATGGGCTCTATGAACCCCGGCAACCGGATCTGCTGTGCAGTGCGATCTTCGTAAGACATCTGCCCACTACTGTTTAAACCAAAGATACTTACGGGGCTGGCAACAGATCGGCGGTGCCAATTCCTACAGGCGTTACCCGTATTGGAGCGTCCTGGAAGATAAGAGGATCTTTTTTACCTCTTGCCTTCCGGGTAAGGGGTTTTTTAATTTGTTAATTGCAAAAGGAGGTTTATAACGACATGAATAGAAATGGTGGAACTGTTTATTTTGCCTCGGAGTCCGTTACCGAAGGTCATCCCGATAAGGTGGCGGATCAGATCTCCGATGCCATACTCGATGCTATAATGGAACAAGATCCCCAGGGGAGGGTAGCTGCGGAAACGCTCGTAACCACGGGGTTGGTACTGGTGGCCGGGGAAATTACAACTGATTGTTATATT
This sequence comes from Bacillota bacterium, assembly GCA_012798755.1. GTDB lineage: Bacteria > Bacillota > Dethiobacteria > DTU022 > UBA8154 > UBA9862. The sequence continues at coordinate 9,382 of JAAZMP010000139.1, read as the reverse complement.
GATATTCCCCAGATTGTCCGCCAAACGGTAAAAGAAATTGGCTATACGCGGGCCAAATATGGCTTTGACGGTGACACATGCTCTGTGCTTACTTCTATTGACGAACAGTCTCCTGATATAGCGCTGGGTGTTAATAAATCTTTCGAGATCAAATCCGGAGAAAGCAAGGATGATTCCTATGATCTCTTTGGCGCCGGGGATCAGGGCATTATTTTTGGTTTTGCCTGCAATGAAACGCCTGAACTCATGCCTATGCCTATTTCCCTGGCACATAAGCTTGTCAGCCGTCTTTCTGCAGTTCGCAAGGAAAAAATTCTGCCTTACCTGCGCCCAGACGGAAAATCACAGGTTACTGTAGAGTATCGCAATGGTAAACCTCACCGGGTTTCCACAGTGGTTCTTGCCGCACAGCACAGTGAAGACGTTCTGTTGTCGCGCCTGCGTGAAGATTTGGTTGAAACGGTCGTCAAGGAAGTAATCCCTGCAGAACTTTTGGATGATAAAACCCGTTACCTCATCAATGCCACGGGGCGTTTTGTGATTGGCGGCCCCTTGGGCGACACCGGCCTTACCGGCCGCAAAATCATTGTAGATACTTACGGCGGCTACTCCCGTCACGGCGGGGGTTGTCTTTCTGGCAAGGATCCGACCAAGGTGGATCGCTCGGCCAACTATGCGGCGCGCTATGTAGCCAAAAACGTCGTTGCTGCCGGGCTTGCGGATAAATGTGAACTGGAGCTGGCCTATGTCATCGGCGTGGCCCGCCCTGTATCCGTTTATGTAGATACATTCAATACCGAAAAGGTGCCTGTTGAACTTATTGAAGAACTGATTGACAAGCATTTTGACTTGCGGCCGGCCGCGATGATGGATAAACTGCAATTGCGTAGCCCCATTTACAGGCAGGTTGCCGCTTATGGCCATTATGGCCGGGACGATCTGGATCTGCCCTGGGAAAAAACAGATTTGGCAGCGGTTTTGAAGCAGGAGGCCGGAATTACCTAAAAGGGAAAAACAGGCTGATAGCATGTAAATTATTAAGGAGGGCGTTCGGTGGAGATCCTGGAGGGGACTCTGAAACGTATTACTTTTTATAGCAACGAAACTTCATATTTGGTTGGCCGTTTGGACAAAAAAGGGAAGGAAGATATTACCTTTGTAGGGTATTTTCCTTCCCTGCATGAGGGTGAAACCCTGCGGTTAAAAGGCGAATGGAAAATCCATCCCCGCTATGGCAGGCAGTTCCAAGTCCAAGAATGGGAAACGGTTGTTCCTACAACCCCCCAGGGCCTGGAAAAATTCTTGGCCTCCGGTCTTATTAAGGGCGTGGGGCCTCATACAGCACGGCTGCTGATCGAACATTTTGGGATGGATGTGCTGGAAGTAATTGAAAAAAATCCCCAGCGCCTGCAGGAGGTTCCCGGGATTGGCCCCAAAAAAACAGAACTCATTCACCGGAGTTTTGAACAGCATAAAGAAATTAAATCGGTGATGATTTTCTTGCAAAATTATGAGATAAGCCCTTCCTTGGCCGTGAGGCTTTTTAAACATTATGGAAATAAAACGCTATCCTTGCTCAACGAAAACCCCTACCTTTTGGCCGAAGAAGTTCACGGCATTGGTTTTATTACGGCGGACAAGGTTGCGAGGAAAATGGGGCTGCCTTTTAATTCCCCCCAACGCATCCGTGCCGCCATTTACTATGTTTTAAACCAGGCTGCCGGTGAAGGGCATGTTTACCTGCCGGCAAGTGAAATCGATGAAAAAGTCCTGGAGCTTCTTTTTAGTGGGGATGCTCCCGCTCAAGAGTCCTTTTGCCAGGAACTTTCCGGACAGGAAATATTCCCGGAACTGATCTTGAGCCAGCTGGAAAAACTGGCCCGTAAACGCCTCATTTTCATAGAGAACAGGTCAGGCGAGGAGATCATTTACAGTGCCCCCTTTTATTATGCAGAGAAAGGCTCTGCAGGGAGGCTTTCCGCTCTTGTGGAAACAAAACCCCTATTTCTGCCCAATGCTGAAACAGTTATCCAGGAAACACTGCAAAAAGAAAGGCTTTCCCTAGCACCGGAGCAGGTGGCTGCCGTAAGGGGTGCCTGCCAAAACGGGGTTGTGGTTATGACCGGCGGACCGGGAACAGGCAAAACTACGGCGATCAGGGTTTTGGTGGAGCTATTCCGGCGCTACGATCTCAAAGTTATGCTGGGAGCGCCCACTGGCCGCGCCGCCAAAAAAATGTCTGAAGCCACCGGCAAAGAGGCGAAAACCATTCATCGTCTTTTGGAGTACTCTTATGTAGAAGGAAAAGGTTTCCGCTTTCAAAGGAATGAGAACAATCCTTTGCAGGCCCAGGTGCTCATCATTGATGAGGCTTCCATGATGGATCTGCTCCTGTTTTATAATCTGCTTAAAGCAATTCCTCCCGGATGCCGGCTTGTCTTGGTCGGAGATGTAGATCAGCTTCCTTCTGTAGGTGCCGGCAACGTTTTGCGTGATGTGATTGCTTCAGGGGCCGTCCCCTGTGTTCGTTTGCACACTATTTTCCGCCAGGCGCGAGAGAGCATGATCGTGGTCAATGCTCACCGGGTAAACCAGGGCAAATTCCCCGTGATCAACCGAAAGCACAAGGACTTTTTCTTTATCAAGGAGGAAGATCCGGAAAAAGTAGCCCGGACTATTGTGGATCTTTGCCGCGAGAGGCTGCCCCAGTTCGCCGCCTTTGATCCCTTGGAGGAGATCCAGGTGCTCACCCCCATGCGCCGGACGAAAGTGGGAGTGGAAAGATTAAACCGGCTTCTGCAAAAGGAATTGAACCCTCCCGATAAGCATAAACCGGAAATTTTAAACAGCGGAATACTCTACCGCTTGGGCGATAAAGTCATGCAGATCCGCAATAATTATGAAAAAGATGTTTTTAATGGCGATGTAGGACGCATCACCGGCATTGATCCGGAGGAAGGGGAGATAGCTGTTTCCTACCCCGAACCTTTATCACTGCGGGAAATCCGTTATGATTTTATGGAATTAGATGATCTGGTACTTTCCTACGCTGTCTCTGTTCATAAAAGCCAGGGCAGTGAATACCCCGCGATCATCATGCCTGTAGTTACCCAACACTATATTCTTTTGCAGCGCAATCTTTTATATACCGGCATTACAAGGGCCAAAAAAATGGTAGTATTAGTCGGCACCCCCAAGGCGCTGGCTATTGCCGTAGGCAACAATAAAGTGGAAAAACGCTATAGTCATCTTTCCCACCGTTTGAAAGAGCTATGTCCATAGCCCGTCACCAAAAGATGACAGGGGGACGGTTCTCTGTCACCAAAGAGCTGATGGTTGGTTTTACAAACTTTCAATCATAACTGTGGCACAAATACCTATTTTTTATTGCTGCAAAGTTTCATATAGTTATTTATGCTCTGATCCAATTTTAAAGAAACAAGAAGCACTTTTTTCGTTATTTTATTGTTTTCACTGTAGGTTTCATACAAATACTCCCTCAATTTCAGTATTTCTTGCAAAGTCCCATGCAGATTTTTCATACTAATTGTCCTTTCCGGTGGTAAATTGTCGTATTTTATGGCTATTATTGGTAAAACCATATACAATTCTATGTAATACTTTATAGCTTGTCAAGTGCATAATTCCAGCAAAATCAAATTTTGACTTATTGTGACAATTCAGTCTATATTGGGTGTTAAAAACACAAAGATGACAAGGGAAAGATGACAAGGGGACGGTTCTCTGTCACCAAAAGCTGCAAAGATGACAAGGGGACGGTTCTCTGTCACCAGGCAACACAGGGGGACGGTCCTTTTGTGTACCCAGGGAGTACTCCTGAACCTTTTTTGTTGTTGTTATATTACAAAAATGCTCCTGCGGCCTTCTTTGTTGTTGTTCTTCCGGGTACACAAAAGGACCGTCCCCCTGTGTTGCCTGCCCCTGTGTTGCCCCCCTGTGTTGTATTGCGTCATGGAAAGGTGTGTTGTTCGTGGTCATAAAAGCGTTGATTGATCTTTTTTATCCCCCGCGCTGCCCTTTTTGTAACGAACTTCTGGGGCCTTACCGGGAAACAGAGGCGGATTTGCTGGAGACAGGCTCTGGTATTGGTATTTCCAGCCTGCAAGGGCTTCTCTGCAGGCGTTGTGCCAATGAGCTGCCCTGGATCGAAAAAAGCTGCCCCAAGTGTGCATTCCCCCTGGCAGAAGGAGAAAATAAATGTTACCATTGTAGTGGCCGTAAGTTTTCTTTTGAATTTTGCAGCGCTTTGGGGCGCTATCGGGGTAAAGCAAGGGATGCTTTGCACCGTTTCAAATACCAGGGCAAAAAATATCTGGCTGAACCTTTGGGAAAACTTTTATCCAAAAAAATAGCCCCCGAGCCATGGATTTCCTCAGTGGATTTTATAGTGCCGATTCCGCTTTCACGGCAGCGGCTTTCGGAACGAGGTTATAACCAGGCTTCTTTGCTGGCCAAGGTATTAAGCAGGGAGCTTTCTTTGCCGATGGAGGAGTTCTTGGAAAGAGTAAAAAATACAAGCAGTCAGACGGGGTTGAACAGAAGGCAAAGAGCAGAAAACCTAAGCCGTGCCTTTAGCTGTTGCCGGGAGATCCCCGGGGGAAGCCATATTCTTCTCGTAGATGATGTTTTTACTTCCGGGGCTACCGCCAATGAAGCTTCCAAAGTTTTGAAAGAATCCGGGGCTGCGCGAGTCAGTGTAGCCGTGCTGGCGCGCTAATCTGACAGTCTTTGGTATAAATATTTGATGACGCCCACGATTAATCCCATGGCAAAACCCCCGATATGGGCCCACCAGGCAACCATCTGGGCATCTGGGGTTACACCGGCAAGGAAGACATTGAAAACTTGTAAAAGGAACCAGAAAAAAAGGAAAAGCACTGCCGGCAGGCGGGCCGTAGTTATGAAAAAACCAACAGGGATAAGGGTCAGCACCCGGGCATGGGGAAATAAGATAAAATAAGCACCCAAAACTCCGGCGACAGCACCGCTTGCTCCAACGGTAGGAACAGCGGACAGGGGATTGGCTATAATATGTGCCAGCCCGCTGACAGCACCGGCAGCAAGATAGAAAACAAAATAACCGGCATGCCCCAGGCGATCTTCGATATTATCTCCAAAAACCCACAAATACAGCATGTTGCCCAATAGGTGGAGCCATCCCCCGTGAAGAAAGGTGGAACTTACCAAGGGGAACCAGTTCAGGCCTTGAAAAAGGAGAAATTTTTCCGGGATAACCCCGTATCGATAAATAAATTCGATTAACTCTACTTTTGTAAGGCCCAATTGGTAGACGAAAATAACAATATTCAGGACAATAAACAATATATTTATATAGGGCCGTTTTTGCGGCCGTATGCTGTCCCCAAGAGGTATCATTTCAGCGGACTCCTTTAAAAATAATTACAGTAAATATAACTAAAAATAACTGCGTTATACTATTATAAACATAGAGCCTGATTATTACCAATGAAGGTGTCAATTGAATAATTGGAGGAGACAAGAATTCTATGGGTGATATTGAAAAAATCACCTCGGCGACTTATTTAAAAAAAATATTAAATGAAAGTAACCTGTATCCCAATCGTGCCATGGGGCAGCACTTCCTTGTGGACGAAAATATTATGAAAAAAATTGTTTCGGCTGCTAAGCTTACTAAGGAAGATCTGGTGATCGATATCGGAGCCGGCCCCGGCGCTCTTTCTTTAACCATGGCCGAAAAGGCCGGCGGTGTTATTGCCGTGGAATGGGACAGAGGGTTGTCGAATCTTTTGCGGAAACAGGCCCGGATACGGGGGCTTAAAAATCTTTGTGTAGTCGAGGGGGATATACGTCGCCTCGATTTGGCGGCTGTATGCCGGGAAAAACAGGTGGAATTATTTGGCAGTGAGGCCTTAATGGGAAAAATTAAAATTGTGGCCAACCTTCCGTATTATCTGACCACACCTTTGCTTTTCAAATTGCTGCAGGGTGAATTGAAGATAGATCTCTTGGTGTTGATGGTCCAGTTGGAGGCGGCCAGGCGCATGGTGGCCGTTCCCGGGGGGAAAGAATACGGTCTTTTGTCCGTGCTATGCCAGTATTATACTACTCCTCATTTTCTTTTCAAAGTTTCCCGCCATGTTTTTTTACCTTCTCCCGAAGTGGATTCGGCAGTGGTTTTGCTGAAAGTTCCCGCCAAACACCCGGTAAAAGTAAGCGATGAAACTACCTTTTGGAAAATTATCCGGGCAGCTTTTCATAAAAGAAGGAAAACTTTACTCAACGCGCTAAGTGGTTTGAAAGAACTTGAAAAAGATGAATGGAGAACATTGCTGCACAAAAGCGAAATTTCGCCTATGCGGCGAGGAGAAACCCTCTCCGTTGAAGAATTTGCAAATTTGAGCGAGGTGTTTTATAATAATAAGGGAATTTGAATTATTTGTCGTACTCAAGGAGGAACAAATGAAAGAAGGCTTTTAGTAATGAATTTTATCAGTCCAACCAAGGGAAAAATGACCTTAAGTGAAGCTTTCGAAGATGTTGTTGCTTACATCAAAGAACAACCTCAGGAAAAGTATAAGCTAATTATCGGAACTGATTCTCACTCTTACCTGGATTCCGAGATAACCTTTGTGACGGCAATAATAATACACCGTGTCGGCAAGGGTGGGCGTTATTTTTACCGCAGGGAAAAACACTATTTTGTACAAAGCTTGAGACAGCGGATCTTCTATGAAACCTCTTTAAGTCTTGATGTTGCCGGCCGCTTTAACGAACTGCTTTCTTCCCTTTCCTCAAAAAATCAAGAAAAATTGAATATGGAAATTCATCTGGACGTGGGAGAAGCCGGGGACACCAAAGAACTCATCCGGGAAGTGGTGGGTATGGTTATCGGCAGCGGGTTTGATGCACGTATCAAGCCTGATTCCTACGGCGCAACAAAGGTAGCAGATCGGTATACCAAGTGAGGTTGTACGATATATGAAGATATTTCAGGCTTAGAAATCAAAAACATCCCTATTTTTGCGAAAAGTCTGTATATCCTGCCCAGGGGCAAAAAATCTCTGCTTACTTGACATATTTGCTGGTTTATGTTAAGATAAGGTAGAGGTGATCTAAGTATGGCTGTAAAAAATACCTTGGTTCAAATCCGCAAAGAACTGGAGGCGCACATTGGAAAAAAAATTAAGCTGCGGGCGAACCGGGGTCGTCGTAGGACCTTTGAGAAAGTAGGGGTCTTAGAAAACACTTACCCATCGATTTTCGTGATTCGCGTGGACGAAAAAAATTACCATCAGAGATTATCTTTCACCTATGCAGATGTTCTTACTTCAACTGTAGAGCTCACTCTTCACGGTGCCGGTAACAAGAAAATAGCCTGTGCCGGCGAATAAAAAATTTAACACACTAAAGCCCAAACAATCCAATCTACAATTAAGTCATAGTAATCGATGCCACAACTAAAAAAATTCCCGTTTTGCAACGGGAATTTTCTGTTTTATATCCCCTTTATATTCCCGAATACCTTCAAGGCCATGTGAACTAATTTTTTATGAGCATAAATCGGCTGCACAGCTAATATTTATAATATGAGGATTCATAATATTAAATCAGGTGTTTTAGCAGCCGTTTTGCTGCTAATTAATTACAACTATATTGTGCTAGGAGGAAGGATCATGGGAAGGAGTGCGTCAAAAAAAACGCAGGCCGATATGCTAACGACCAATTTTAGCTACCGGATTTTGGTGGGGGAAAAAATCTTACATTTTTTTTTGGTAAAAGATTTATTAATAGAAACAGAACCGGCCAGGGAAAAGGGTCAACCTTTTTATCTGGGGGATGTAACAGCCGGGGTTAACAATTTGGCTGTAAGCGTTGGAGCCAAGGATATGGTCAGTGTGCGGGGTGATATTGGAGGCAAGGCGATGTTTTACAGTTCTGCGGGCCAAAAGGAGGTGGCTTGGCAGGAGGAAGAATTTACAAAAGAAATGGATTTTCCCGGAGCATTGCCAGGAATGGCAGTAAACGGTCATGGGCGTATTTCTTTCATCGAAGACGGGGGCCCTCCTTTGGAAACAGAGGGAAAATTGCTTTACCAGCTCAAAATAGAGGTAGAGGTGCATTTATCTGTATCCGATCACCGGCAGTTTGATATAGCCGTGGGATTAAAAGATATTTCCCCTGAAAAAATAAATCGCGAAGTTATTTCCTTTGAAGAACTGGTGGGTGAACAGGCTATTTCTGCCACCGTGAACAATGAAGTTGAATTTGCCGAGCAACCGGAATACATCAAATCCGTAAGCGGCCACCTCCAAGATTTATCCTGGGATTTAGGAAAAGAAGATATCACCATAAAGGGCGAGTTGGTGACTGTATTTTATTTTTCTTCCGGTGGCGAACGTGGTTTTAAAAGCAAAAAACAGCAATTTAACCAGCAAGTGCCATTCCCAGGCATAGATGAAGACTATCGGATAAATCTTTTCCCCCGTGTGGTATGCACCGTTAATGAAATTCTGGGCAAAAATGTACGGCAAACAACACATATTGATATTTTCCTGAGAGTAACGAATATGGTGCAGCAGGAAATTATTACCGATATCGAGGGAATAAATGTTAAAAGGGAATATTTGATGTTATGCAGGCCGCTGGGAATGGTCAAGGAATCTTTGGAAATGGTCCAAAAACTTTTCTTTTCTTATCCGCAGCAGATAGCCGCGGGGCCTTGCCGCCTTTTGCATTTGAATATAGAACCTCATGATGGCACAATCGCGGTGAACGGTACCCTGGAAAAAAACATATATTATATTCCCCCTGCAAAAACCGAAACAGCTGACTATTCCGGGTATGAAAAAGAAGCGGAAAAAGAAATACTACCTACTATAAGTAGAGCTGAGGAGGACTTCTATTCTACCCTTTATCTTCCCGGTGTGGAAGCAGAATCCCATACAGCAGCGAATTTTATATATAATTCAGCGGATTTTGCTCCCACGGAAACAGATACCCTGCAGATAAGCCATGCTTTGTTGGAAGTGAAAGCGTGGAATATGCAGGAAATTCCCGTGGTGGTTCCTCATCGGGTAGCACCGGGAACCAGTTTTGTGGTATATACTGTAAAAAGCGAAGATACATTATTAAAAATTGGTCGCAATTATGGAGTTAAACCTTCGGCAATAGCTGAAGAAAACGGGTTGGAAGAAGATGCACTGCTAGAGGCAGGGCAAAAGCTGCTTATAACACTTCTATAAGCACATATAAGCACATATAAACAAACAAAGACGACAAGGGAGATGATAGCGGGACAGATGACGGGGTCGATGACAGGGGGACGGTTCGATGACAGGGGGACGGTTCGATGACAGGGGGACGGTTCGATGACAGGGGG
>JAAZMP010000138.1 GCA_012798755.1 Bacillota bacterium | reverse complement strand
CGCGGCGCAATAATATCGTTTTGCCTGATAATGGCAGTAACAAGAACGTTTTCGGGCAGGTGTATATCCTTTAGCTGTTTGCTGATGATGGGCGATTTCGTTCCCACATCGTACTCTAAAAGTTCACTTCCTGATTCCTCCAGGGAGATTAGCTCCAGTGTATGCGGTGAAAGACGCTTGTTCCCGGTCAACAGTCCCAATTTGTCGGAAACAAATTCTATTGTAGAACCCTGCACCAGTGCAGAGATCAAAACCACGAAAAATACAATATTAAAGTAATAGTGGCCTCCCTCCAAACCGGCAGCAAGTGGATAGGTAGCAAGCACGATGGGGATCACACCTTTTATTCCTCCCCAGCAAAGTAAAATTTTCTCTTTCACCGTGTATTTCCAAAACACTGTGCAGAGGAAGACCGCCACGGGGCGGGCCATAAAAGTCAGAATTAAAGCGATAAGAACTCCCTGTTTCCAGAAAGAAAGCAGTTCTGAGGGGAAAACCAAAAGCCCAAGCATCAGGAATAACAAGATATGGCTGACTGTAGAAGTGTCCTCTACTGAACGAGAGATACCTTTTTTATAGACAAACTCGGCATTGCCCAGATAAAAACCAGTGAAAAATACCGCCAAAAAACCATTGGCCTGGATTTCTTCAGCCAAACCGTAGCTAAAAAAGCATAAACCCAAAACAAGAACAAAATAAAAACCGCCCGATTCCAGCCTTATTTTATTGATTAAATAGGGGCCGGCCCTGCCAATCAGGTAGCCAATCAGGATACCGACAGCCACCTGCCATGCCAAACTGGCGACGATGGAAAAAGGATTTGTCAGGACTCCCTGAATATAATTAATGACGGTTACAGTTAAAATAATAGCCATGGGGTCGTTGGAGGCCGATTCTATTTCCAAAGTGGCAGCCGTTTTGGGCTGGACATTTTTGTCTCGCAAAATGGCAAAGATCGCTGCTGCATCCGTTGAGGAAATAATTGCCCCAATCAGGAATGAGGCATAAAGATCAAGCCCGATAATAAGGTGGGAAAAAAGCGCCAGCGCCACCGCCGTAACGATAACACCTGCGGTAGCGAGGGAAAAAGCCGGCTTGAAAGCAACGTTTAGTAATTTTTTCTTGGTATTATAACCACCTTCAAAAAGAATAATGATCATAAAAGCTGCCGAAATCTGCTGTGTCAACAGAGGATCGTCGAAGTGCACTATATTTAGGCCGTCGCTGCCAAAAATCATCCCCAGGGCCAGAAATAAAATCAAACCGGGAATCTTAAGCCGTGCCGCAATTCTCGTTGAAAACGTAGCCAAAAGCAAAATTGTCGCTAAGATCAATAACATGAACAAGCTCCTAAAATATTTCTATATGTTAGCTTGAAAGATTTACACATATTCTATTGTAGCACAAAAGAGTAAAATGTGGGGGGAAATGGTGCGGGAAAACCCACAAGAAAATTTTTAAAACTTTCCTTTGCTTTCTTATAACAATTCCAGGCAGTATTTATCGTGAGGAAATCATAAGCGGCAAGCGGCGGCATTTGGTAGACAAAACCAGAACCGCCCGTTCCTACGGCTAAACTGTTTAGGGCAGGTACATCCAAATATCCAATGGGCGCCGGGGTTTTCGAATCTTATTACTTCTCGTGATCAGCCTGTCAGGGCAGAAAATGGTTTATCAAATTCTATTCCATAGCTATAGCCCCATTCTCCATTGTTTTTCGCTAAAGAAATATGCTCCCTTACTATTTTTCCTCCCATTCCCGTGGGTACAATTTTGTTTCCGGGCAAAGTGATTTTAAAAAGAAGAAAAAGTTCGCTGCCTAACGATAAAGGTTCTTTTACAGCAAGAAGTGCACCATGCCCGGAAATATCGAGGATCAGCCCTTCATAAAAGTCTTTCTTGCCCTTTTTTTTGGTTCTTAGTAGGTATTCTGCCTTGCGGTTTGCAGGGATTCTTAGGGATTTCCTGCGCTGCATGCGCTTTGGTTCGCCTAACCTTTGCAAAACACATTCCTTATGGCTTACCTCCAACACATAGGTTTGAAAAATATAGAGAGCATCTTCTCTTTGGGGAAATTCGAATTCTACCCTGTCCCCCGGAGAAAAT
>JAAZMP010000137.1 GCA_012798755.1 Bacillota bacterium | reverse complement strand
TGGCGGAGAGAGTGGGATTCGAACCCACGGGCAGTTTCACCTGCCACACGATTTCGAGTCGTGCAAAGCATTTTCTACGCTATTCTGTTATATTCTGCCATGAAGCCGAAACCCTTGATATAAGCGGGTTTCGACTCTTTTAGTTTTCTATACTAGTCGATTGTTTTCTATTAAAGTTGGTTTCTGCTGTGCCATAATTGTGCCATTGAAACATAAAACCTGCAACCGCTGCAACAGCGACATCCTGAACCAAATAAAAAAAGAGGCCCAGGATTAATCTGGGCCTATAAATATTGGGGCAAAAAAACACCCCCCAGCCTACGCCGGGGGTTGTTCTTTCTTTGCCCTTGCCACGTCAACTGCAGCCTCGCCGAAGATGTAACCAAGTGCCAACGCAACGATTTTCCAGTACAAGTCACTATCCACATTCAGGCCAAGCCCTTCACTCAAAATAATAAAAGCCGCGCTTGCCACGGCTACCCAAAATTTACGGCTGGTGAGTTTTTGTTTCCAACCCATTATATCTCCTCCTTGTCGCTGTACCTCTCAACTTCTTTTTTCTTAATTCCGGCTAGGGCCCAGAGTTCCACCGTCGTGAACCCAAACCATGCAGCGATGAGAGATGTCGGTTCATTGCCATTCGTTTGGAGAAAAACATAGAATACTGCAGCGGTAAATAGAACATTAAGCAAGATGACAAACGTAACAATGAACTTTGAAAACCTGCTTTTTTTCTTTTCCATCTTTTTGAGTTTGAGCAGATCTTCTAATTGTTTTTCCGAAATGTCCATCTACTTCACCGCCTTAACGGCCTTTAAAGCCCTGTAAATCATGGTGATAGCTTGCTCCCTGGTCACCGGCCCTTGGGGGTTAGTTCCGTCGGTGACTTCCTTTTCCTTGGCCCATTCCCAGGCTACCTTTGCCCAGGGACTGGGTGTATTTTTGTCGGCCACAGTAGCCCCTCCTTTCAAGTTATCCAACTCTCTTTGAACCATATCTAGGAACCTTTGCCAACCCATATCCAAAGTTCGGTGAGGACAATTTTTTCCGCTGAAATCTTGGTGTTTTTTCACGCGGTCTGTGTCCCAGCCCTTTTCTTTTAACTTAAACGCGATGAATTTCGCCGCCAGCTTTTCTGCTTCAATAAAGCGCTGCCCGCCGGATTTGGAATAGCATATTTCTATAGATAGCCCCTTTCTATTTCCTTGGCCATTTGCTCCATCGCCTGCATGCCAAGCGTTGCGGTTTTCAGGTATACCCTGAACAATTTCTTTGTCATCAATTGCATAATGAAAAGACACCTTATTGCTGTTACTAATCATGTAGGCAACTTCATTCCTGGCGCTGGCATCATTGGCGGTATTGTGAACGACAATAAATTCCGGCGTCATGGGATAAGGACATTTGATATTGTATTTAGACGGCGATACAAAATTCTGCACAATATTCATAATTTCACTCCCCCTATCTTGGTAGCGATTGAATATACCAAATAATAAACCCCACGCCGGTA